>CAKUFB010000056.1 GCA_934647145.1 uncultured Clostridia bacterium | reverse complement strand
GTTTTTGCTGAAATCTAAGAGATTTCCGGGCGCAAAAACTGCAAGGAAACGATTTTTGCTCTGGAAAATGAGATTTACAAAAATCGTCCCGCGCCCACCGTACACGCCGCTGGGCGCGATTGGAACTTCGAGAGGGCTGCGGCCCTCTCGAGCTCTCCGGGGGTTTTTTGACAGTCTGGGCCGACAACGTCGGCAGTCACTTGCTTCCGCCGGAGCTTCACGAATCTGTCGGCCATAAATTAAAGCCTCCAGATTCTTCGTTTGTGAAAAGCTCGGGGCGTATGTCCCATAAGGGCTGCGACCCAGTTACCTTCACCACCTCCCCTTTCAGGTGAGCCTTGATTGCGCGGGCGGTGGGGTCGAAAACGCAGACCCTGAGTGCTCCAATTTATGGCATTCAGGGTCGTCAATAGGATGCGCGGCAGCAAGTGCGTGCAGGCTCAGCCTGCCGCCAGGACAAACTTCGGTGGGGGTCTGGGGGAGCGCGAAGCGAAGCGGAGCCTCCCCCAGACCGCGGCGGGCAGCGCCCGCCCTGTGATTTCCAGAGAATTCTGGAAATCCGAAGACCTTGGCCGCTTCAATTTATGGCGGCCAATGGTCGTCGATAGGATGCGCGGCAGCAAGTGCGTGCAGGCTCAGCCTGCCGGCAGCAAGTGGGTGTCGGCACTGCCGACCTAGTCGAGTTCCTTTTTGCCGGTGTACAGCTCGTAGTAGCGGCCCTTGAGCGCGAGCAGGTCGTCGTGGTCGCCGCGCTCGATGATTTCGCCATGTTCGAGCACCATAATGGCGTTGGCGTTGCGCACGGTGGAGAGCCGGTGCGCGATGACGAAGGTGGTGCGGTTCTTCATCAGGTGATCCATGCCCTGCTCGATCATGCGCTCGGTGCGGGTATCGACCGAGCTGGTGGCCTCGTCGAGCACCAGGATGGGCGCCTTGCTCAGCGCCGCGCGGGCGATATTGAGCAGCTGGCGCTGTCCCTGGGACAGGTTCGCGCCGTCGCCCTCGATCATGGTGTCGTAGCCCTTGGCGAGCCGGGTGATGAACGGATGCGCGCTGACCATCTTGGCGGTCTCGATGACCTCCTCGTCGGTCGCGTCCAGCCGGCCGTAGCGGATGTTCTCCATCACGGTGCCGGTGAACAGGTGGGTATCCTGCAGCACCATGGCGATGTTCTCGCGCAGGTAGTCGCGCCCGTAGTCCTTGATGTTCACCCCGTCGATGGTGATCGTGCCCTGCTCCACATCGTAGAAGCGGTTGAGCAGGTTGGTGACGGTGGTCTTGCCCGCGCCGGTCGAGCCGACGAAGGCGATCTTCTGGCCGGGCTTGGCGTAGAGCGAAATGTCCTTGAGAATCACCTTGTCCGGGTTATAGCCGAAGGTCACGTGATCGAGCACCACGTTGCCCTGCAGGTGCGCGGGCGCAATCGCGCCGGGCTTATCCGGCTCCTCAGGCGCCGCGTCCATGACCGCGAACACGCGCTCCGCGCCGGCCAGCGCCGAGAAAATGGCGCTCATCTGCATGGAGATCTGGTTGATGGGCATCGAGAACTGGCGGGAATAGTTGGCGAACACGGTCAGCGCGCCGGGCGTGAAGCCGCTGGTGCACATCATGACGCCGCCCAGGCCCACGGTGATGGCGTAGCTGATCTGGCTGGTGTTGCCCATGACCGGCCCCATGATGCCGCCGAAGAACTGCGCCTTGAACTGCTTGTCGCGCATGTCGTCGTTGAGCAGCTCGAACTCCTGCACGCATTCCTGCTCGTGGTTGAACACCTTGATCACCTTCTGGCCGGTGACGTTCTCCTCGATATAGCCGTTGACCGCGCCCAGAGCCGCCTGCTGGCCGCTGTAGTACTTGCGGGACAGGCCGGAGATCCACGCGCCGCCCTTGGCGAAGATCGGGATGAAGGCGATGGTCACCAGGGTCAGTATCCAGTTGGTGGTGATCATGAACACGAAGGTGCCGATCAGCGTAATCACGCCGGAGAAGATACTGGTCAGCGAGTTGCTGAGCATGGTGTCGATGTTGTCGACGTCGTTGGTGTAGCGGGACATGACCTCGCCGGTGCTGTTGGAGTCAAAGTAGCGCACGGGCAGGCGCTGCATCTTGACGAACAGGTCGTTTCGGATGCTCTCGATGGCGCTCTGCGACACGGTCATCATCAGCCGCGCCTGCAGGTAGGTCGCCGCCAGGCCGATCAGGTACACGCAGGCGAGCACCAGCACGCCCGAAAGCACGTAGAAGGTCACCTCACGCGCCGTGCTGCTCAGCAGCGAGGCGATAAACGGCGTGTCGGCCAGCGCGCCGATGATGCGGTCGGCGTTCTGCTCCATGGCGCTCATCCTGATTTCCGCCGCCGGGTTCACCGCCAGGGTGATCCGGTCGATAATCGGGGCCAGCAGGTAGGAGCCGCACAGGCTGGCCACCGTCTGAAGCAGCATGCACAGCGCCACAAAAATCAGGCGCAGCTTATACCTGGCCACATACCTGAGCAGGCGCGCGATGGTTGCCCGCGCGTTCTTGGGCTTGCCGTGGCCGCCCCGCATGCCGGGGCCGCCGGGGCCGCGTCCGCCGGGGCCGCGTCCGCCCGGCGCCTTGGCCGTGCTGTTGTACTGCTGCTGAAGTCTTTCCAGTGTGCGCGCCATCTTACGCATCCTCCTTTCTGTCCGTCTGAGAGTAGTAGATCGCCTGATACTCGGCGTTGCTGGCCAGCAGCTCGTCGTGCGTGCCGATGCCGGTGATGCGGCCGTTGTCCATGACGATGATCTGATCGGCGTCCTTCACCGAGGAAATCCGCTGCGCGATGACGATCTTGGTCGAGTCGGCCAGTTCGTTTTTGAAGGCGTTTCGGATCTGCGCCTCGGTGGCGGTGTCCACCGCGCTGGTCGAGTCGTCCAGGATCAGGATCTTGGGCGTCTTGAGCAGCGCGCGGGCGATACACAGCCTCTGCTTCTGCCCGCCGGACACGTTCGCGCCGCCCTGATCGATTTTGCTTTGATAGCCGTCCTTGAAGGATGAGATGAACTTGTCGGCCTGGGCGCTGCGCGCGGCGGCGACGATCTCCTCCTGTGTGGCGTTCTCGTCGCCCCAGCGCAGGTTCTCCTCCACTGTGCCGGAGAACAGCACGTTCTTCTGCAGCACCATGCCCACGCCCTCGCGCAGGTTGTGCAGGCTGTAATCCCTGACGTTTACGCCGTCCACCAGCACCTCGCCCGCGTCCGGGTCGTACAGGCGCGGTATCATCGACACGAGGGTGGACTTGCCGCAGCCGGTCGAGCCGATAATGCCCACCACCGAGCGCGGCTTAATGGTGAAGGACACGTCCTCGAGCACCTTGCCCTCGCTGTTTTTATAGTAGCGGAAGGTGACGTGGCGGAACTCCACCCTGCCCTCCTTCACGGTCAGGCTCTTGTCCCGGGCGTCCTCGTCGCTGATGTCGGGCTGCTCGTCGAGCACCTCGGAAATACGCCTGAGCGAGGCCAGCGAGCGCGACGAAATCATCAGCAGGAAGGTCACCATCATCAGCGAGGACAGAATCTGGGTCACGTAGGTCAGAAACGCCGACAAATCGCCCACCGCCATGCCGCCGCCCAGCACGATCCTATGCCCCAGCAGCAGCACGGAGAGCGTCGTGCCGTACATGAACACCGTCGTCACCGGCTGCATGAAGATCATGATGCGTATCGCGCGCAGTCCGGCCGTCTTCAGGCTCCTGTTGGCCCTGCCGAACTTCTGCTCCTCGTGATCCTCGCGCACGAAGGACTTCACCACGCGCATGTTGGTGATGTTCTCCTGCACGACCGAGTTGAGCGCGTCGATTTTGGTCTGCATGACCTGGAACCGGGGAAAGCCCACCCGGGTGAGCAGGAACACCGCCAGCAGCATCAGCGGCACCGACACCGCGAACACCACCGCCAGCGACGGCTTGATCGCAATCGCCATGATCAGCGCGCCGATCATCATGCCGGGCGCGCGCAGCGCCATGCGCAGCAGCATGTTCACGAAGTTCTGCACCTGGGTCACGTCGTTGGTCAGACGCGTCACCAGCGAGCCGGTGCTGAAATGGTCGATGTTGGCGAAGGAGAAGGTCTGGATCTTTTTGTATACGTCCGCGCGGATGTCCGCGGCGAAGTTGACCGACGCCTTCGAGGCGAAGTAGGCTCCGCCCACGCCGCCCGCCATCATGAGCAGCGCGGTCAGTATCATCAGCAGGCTCGTGCCGATGCTGCCGCCGATGGTCAGCGTGCCCGCGTTGCCGCTGTTGATGACGTTCGAGAGCAGCTTGGGCAGCAGCACCTCGCCGATCACCTCCACGATCATGCACAGCGGGCCGAGGATGAAATAGGTCTTGTACGGCTTCACGTATTTAAGCCACCGCTTCACGTTTCGTCCACTCCTTTTGTCTGAGAGTCCCGCTCGTTCAGGCTCTCCTCGTATCGATTCAGGTTCTCCATGATTTTGCCCAGCGTGTCGCACAGCGCCTGGATTTCGTCCTCGCGCAGGCCTCCGAACATGGCCCGCTCGATCTCCTCAAAATAGCTGCGCGACTGCCGCACGATCTGCATGCCCGCGGGCGTAATGCTGATCTGGTTGCGCCGGTTGTCGCTGTCGCAGCCGGTCTTTTCGATGTATCCGCCCTGCGCCAGCTTCTTGATCGTCGCCGCCACCGAGGCCGGGCTCATGTTCATGTCCTCGGCGATTTCCTTCTGGGCGGGAATCTTGCCCGTGCGCGACAGGTACATCAGCATCCAGTGCTGGCTGTTGTGTACGCCCAGTCCGCTCAGCCGCCTCTCCACCACCCGGTGATGAAGCCGCGCGTCGCAGATCAGCACGCCCACCGCCCGGTGCGCGAGCGAGACCTTGATCTCTCTTCCGTCCATCATGCGCTCCTTTCTCTCAATGATTAGCTAGTTGATCATTAGGACGTTGACTATTATATCATCCGCCCTCCCTCCTGTCAATGCCGTTTTTAGCGCGCCTGTGTAAATTCCCTGTTCTCCGGCCCGCCTCCTCCTCATAGGCTTGTGGAGAAAAGGAGGGATTCTCATGAAGCATCAAGTGTTCGCCGCGCTGCCGGCCGCCTGCCTGCTGAGCGCGCGCGCCCTGGCCGAGGAGGCCGCCGCCGTCCAGCCGCGCAGCCTGTTTTCCTGGGGCGAGCTGGGCACGCTGGCCGGGGCGACCGCCGCCACGCTGCTCATCGTGCAGTTCGCCAAGCTCCCGCTCGACAAGGTCTGGAAGATCCCCACCCGGCTACTCGTGCTGCTCGTCGCCTTTGTCATCCTGCTGTGCGCCCAGATTTTCACCGCCGGCCTGTCCCCCGAATCGCTGCCCCTGATCGTGCTCAATTCCTTCCTGGTCGCGGCCGCCGCCATGGGCGCATACGAGGTCGCGCAGGGATAGCGTCGACTGTTTCTTCCTATTTGTAGGGCGATCTGGCGCGGCACGAAGCGGCCTTCTTCAAAATATTTGAAGCAAAACCGTATTTTTCAGGAACCTGCGCATAGGCTCCCTCGTCAAAGGAACGAAGGATGGTGAAGAAGGATGAAAAAGCTAACCAAGTACCTGTCCCTCATTCTGGCAGTCATTCTTTCGCTGACCAGTCTGAGCGGCGCAATGGCTCAGGAGATCGGTGATCAGATCACCTATGCCTACTATGTCAACAACGGCACGCTGCAGCAGCTCGGCGTGGAGGGTGGAAGCGCCCGTCCCGCGACCAAGATCGTGGCTCAGCTCGACCAGGCGACCGTCTACTACTGGGCGGCTCCCGCACAGGGCGAAACGGCCGGTAAGCTATATGTCGCGTCCCTGCTGAGCAGTAACTCGGAGCCCACCCTGATTTCCGACCAGGTGTACGGCGAGCCGGTCTACGTTCAGAAGGACTCGAAGATCTACTTCCTGGACGCCTCTGATTCCCGCCTGCTCAAGGCGGTTCAGGTCGCGCCCTATCAGCTCAACGTGGCCGCGGGCGACGTGGCCACCCTGCCCTTCGCGGACACGACCCTGAGCGACTCGCTCGAGGGCCTGCACGTGGAGCGCGAAATCGCCGCGGGCCTGTACGTCAACCGCATCTTTGACACGGCGAGCGGCACGCTGGTTTCCAGCACGCTCGATCCCGAGGCCGAGTATCACCTGTTCGGCACGTTCGAGACCCAGCAGAAGGACGGCAGCGGCCTGCAGCTTCGCGCCCAGGCCAGCGAGACCTGGCGTCTGCTGAGCGACAAGCTGGCCGACTGCCAGGCGGCCTATGGCCGCGACCTGTACTACGGCGTGTACGACGAGACCACCGGCCAGACCATGGTGTATACCTACAACGTGGACACCATGCAGACCGCCACGCTCTCCGTCGTGCCCGCGATGGTCGAGCGCATGGCCGCCTACGGCAGCGTCGTGGCGATGCTGTCCAAGAGCGGCGTGCTGCGCCTGGTCGATAAGACCACCGGTGTGGTCACCGAGCGCGGCGACTACAGCCAGGTAACGCTCCCGAACGATACCGCTCCGGTCGCTCAGTTTGACCTGGGCCTGGCGGGCAACTACGTGCTGGTGTACGGCCTGCGCGCCGACAGCGGCCTCGCCGAGGTTCTCGAGATGGTCGAGCTGCCGGCGGTCAACCCGACCACTGAGCCCATGCCCACCGTGACCATCATGCCCACCGCCACCCCGGCTCCCACGGCGACCACCGCCCCCACCGCCACCCCCAACCCCTACCCGACCCTGCAGAACGGTTCCCGCGGCGAAGCGGTGACCAGGCTTCAGAAGCGCCTGAACGAGCTGGGCTTCTCCTGCGGCAAGGCGGACGGCGTGTTCGGCGAAAGAACCCGCGTCGCCCTGCTCTACTTCCAGGATCAGACCGGCCTGCGCCAGGACGGCATTGCCGGCGCGGCGGTGCAGAGGAAGCTGTACGCCTCCGACGCGCCTGAGTACGTCAAGTACATCGAGAAGACCCGCGGCGATACCGGCATCCGCGTGCAGGATCTGCAGAATCGCCTGCGCGAGCTGGGCTACCTGGCCGACGCGGCCGACGGCGAGTTTGGCCGCCGCACCCAGGACGCCGTGAAGCTGTTCCAGGAGGAATGCGGCCTGCGCGTGACCGGCAAGGCCACCGTGGCCACCCTGCGCGAGCTGTTCGCGTCCGACGCGCCCATCT
Source organism: uncultured Clostridia bacterium (assembly GCA_934647145.1). GTDB lineage: Bacteria > Bacillota > Clostridia > Christensenellales > Aristaeellaceae > CAKUFI01. Next base: position 5,277 of record CAKUFB010000056.1, on the reverse strand, counting down.
GCAGCACCTACATCACCCTGCAGCGCGGCGATTCGGGCAAGCGCGTCAGCGAGCTGAACAAGCGCCTGGTCGAGCTGGGCTACCTGACCAAGGAGAGCAGCCGCTACAGCCGCGACACCGAAGCAGCCGTCAAGTGGTTCCAGAGCGTCAACGGCCTGACCGTCAGCGGCGTGGCCGATACCAAGACCCTGAAGGCGGTCTTCGCCTCCGACGCGATCGTGGCGCCCACCCCCACTCCGACTGCCGAGCCGACCGCGACCCCTGAGCCCACTCCGACCGAGGCTCCGACCGAGGTTCCGACTGAGGCTCCCACCGAGACTCCTACTGAGGCTCCCACCGAGACCCCGACCGAGGCTCCTACTGAGGCTCCGACTGAGACCCCGACCGAGGCTCCTACTGAGGCTCCCACCGAAGCTCCTACTGAGGCTCCCACCGAGGCTCCCACCGAAGAGCCCACGGCCACGCCCGAGCCCACTGCCGAGCCGACCGCCACGCCCAAGCCTGTCGAGTGGGTCGTGACCAAGAAACAGCTCAAGGTGCTGGTCGACCTGCTCAACAAGCAGTACCCGGCCGACCCCGCGACCTACACCGAGGACAACGCGGCCAAGTGGCTGCAGCAGCAGCTGGTCAAGCTGACCTACCTGCCCGCCGACTTCACGGTCAACAGCGTCTACGACCAGACCACCCGCGACGCGGTCAAGGCCCTTCAGAAGAAGGAGCTGCCCGACACCAGCGCCTATACGGACGAGACCTGGGGCATTGTGGATGAGCCGACCTTCAACAAGATCGTCGAGCTGATTGACAAGCTGGGCTAAACTGCACAATCTGCCTGCGAAGAGGCCAAGCGCTTCTTCGCAGGCGCTTTTTTGTGCCGCAGCGCGTTGACTTTCCGCGGAAAAGATGCTATAATTGAACGGCTTGCTGATGTGGTGGAATGGCAGACACAGGGGACTTTGGCGCGGCCCTCAGAGGCCGCCGCGGAGCACCGCACGGGGAAACCCTGCGCGTGAATGCCGGCTAATTCGGCGAACCTCCCTCGCGGACAACGCCGAGCTAAGTCAATGGCTCCCATTGTAAACGTGTAGAGACTATATACCGGCCGCCTAAACCCGGTCTCCCCCGGGCATGGCGAAGACATAGTCCAGACCGCAACGCCCTCGCGGCTATGGCAACATAGTGCGGCAGGAAAATCCCTTGCCCTTTCGGCGTGTGGGTTCGAGTCCCACCATCAGCACCATGAATACCGACATTAGTTGGTATAAAAAGACTCACCCAATGTGGTGAGTCTTTTGCTATACCTGCAAATATGCCGGAAACTGCCGCCTATTCGAGTTCGTTTTGCAGGAGTACACGCAACGGCTTGTGGGCGGCTTTTTCTATGAGGATTCGTCGCATTTCTAATATCAAAATAATGCACACCCCTATGCATATAGCGCCTTGCTGGCTGTTTGTTGCGCATGGGGTGTGCATACCATTACACGGATGCTCAGACCGTTATTTCCTGTCCGTCTCGGAAAATAAAGCGCAGATTTCCTTCAATCGTTACGCGCACCTGCTCCACCGTGCCGTACCACAGCGTTTCATTAAAGCTCGAAATGAGGCCTTGATTCCTTAGCGTCTCCAGATATTCTGTCAGTTTACCGCGCTTAGCGATGCGCTGTTTCTGCTCAGATTCCACATCTGCAATGCACCGGCGAGTTTCGTTGTAACGAGCCTCATATTCCGCGAACTGCCGGTTGTACTCGTCCTGATCCATTGCCGTAGCGGCGTTCATGGCAATGAGCCGTTCCATCAAGCCGCAGGTCACTTCCAACTCTGCCTGCAGCTTTGCTTTTTGATCTTCCAAGTCAGAAATATCGCAGCGCTTATTCATGACTTTTTCGCACAACCGGATGATCTCATCCTTATTTTTCAGCAGCCGGTTGATCGCCATGACAAAGCCATCCTCAATGGTTTCATTGCGCAGGCTTGGCGTGGAACAATGTGTATGGCTGAAGTGTTTATTATTGCATTGCCACACCGTTGCCTTGTATTGCGTGCGGGAATTCCACACCTTGCTGCCATATAATGCTCCGCATTCGTCGCATAAGATACGTCCAGAAAAGCAATGCGGCGTGTAATTCCGATGATTGGAGCGTTTACGTTTGGCAAGTTCTGCCGGTACGGCTTCGAACATTTCCGGAGAAATGATAGCGGGATGGCTGTTTTCAACGTAATACTGGGGAACCTCGCCCTCGTTTACCTTCATTTTCTTGGTCAGGAAATCCGTGCAGAAGGTCTTTTGCAGGATGGCGTCGCCCTTGTATTTCTCGTTGGACAGAATGCTTTTTACCGTTTCGGGCCGCCATTGCGGCCTCCCGGCAGGCGAAGGAATATTGCAGGAGGAAAGAAATCGCGCGATGTACGCGGGTGATTTTCCCTCCATGAACAGGCGATATATCAGCTTGACGATAGCAGCTTCCTCGGGCACGATTTCCGGAATACCGTCCGCGCCTTTTTTATAGCCGAGAAAATGTTTGTAAGGCAGCGCCACCTTGCCGTCGGCAAAGCGCTTTCTCATGCCCCATGTCACGTTTTCGGAAATATTCCGGCTTTCCTCTTGGGCCAGCGAGGACATGATCGTGAGCAGCAGCTCGCCCTTGGAATCCAACGAGTAGATATTCTGTTCCTCGAAGTATACCTCCACGCCGTGCTCCTTGAGCAGGCGGATGGTGGTCAATGTATCGACTGTATTGCGGGCGAAGCGGGAAACGGACTTGGTGATAATCAGGTCGATCTTTCCGTTCAGCGAGTCTTGCACCATGTCGTTGAATTGCTCGCGCTTTTTCGTGCTGGTGCCGGTGATGCCCTTGTCGGCGTACACCGAAACAAATTCCCACTCCGGATTTTCCTGAATGTGGCGGGTGTAGTGGCTGACCTGCGCCTCGTAGCTGTTGGCCTGTTCCTCGTCGTTGGTAGAAACGCGGGCGTAGGCCGCCACGCGGCGCTTGCGAGTGCTGTGGATCGGCGCGGCGGTAAAGCGGTTCAGTGTTGCGGGCACCACCGTGACCTTGGGCGTATAGGCGTTTGCTTCGCTCATTTTGCATACCTCCTGCGCATTTGCTCGGCGGCGCGCGCTTTCATTTCCGGCGTCCAGCTATCTCGCCTTGAAGGATCTTTCCAATATGCTTCCTTTGTATGTCCGTCATAGAATTCATAAACCAGCCGGTTTTCCGGATATACATGGATGCAGCGTATTTCTTTTTGAAAGACCGCATTGTCAAACTTGAGCTGACCAAGTACCTGCGCACTGACGCTTTCCAGAATGCTTTCATGAATCTGCTTGGCCGGACAGTATTTTTTGCCGCGTACCATATAGGTGTAGCACTGCCACGCCAGCTTTCCATTGTTCAAGCGCCGCTGATAGTTCCTGCCGCAATGGGCGCAGACCAACTTCCGGGTAAAAGGAAACTCGTTGTGAACGCCATAGCCTTCTGGAAATTCGGCAGCCTTCTTTTGTATGATCCGCTGTACAGCCGCAAATTCCTCGCGGGGAATAATGGCCTCGTGATTGTCGCGAACCACATACTTGGGCAGTTCCCCTTTGTTCCTGCAGTCGATTTTTCTCAGATGATCCGTTCGAAAGTATTTCTGCAGCACAAGGTCACCCTGATACTTTTCGTTTCGTAAGATCGTATCAATCACGCTTTCATGCCAGATGCCACCGTTTTTCGCCGGAATCCCTAACTCGTTCAGTTCTCGGCTGATCGCGTTTTTGCCCATGCCCGCCAGCCGAAAATGAAAGATCATTTTTATAATGGCTGCCTCCTGAGGAATGACCTCAACTTTCCCATGATCGAATTTCAGACCGTTCATTTGCGAAGTGGTGGGAATGCCTTGCTCGAATTTCTTGCGAATCCGCCAGGTGCAATTTTCCGAAACCGAGCGGCTTTCCTCCTGCGCATATGAAGCGAGGATGGTTAGCAGCAGCTCGCCATCCCCGCTCATAGAGTGTATATTCTGTTCCTCGAAGAAAACGTCGATCCCCAGTGCCTTCAGCTCGCGCACGGTTTCCAGCAGCGTGACCGTATTGCGGGCAAAACGGCTAATGCTTTTCGTCAGTACCAGATCGATCTTCCCGGCCCGGCAATCGGCCAAAAGACGCTGGAATTCCGGCCTCTCGGATTTCGTACCGGTCAAAGCTCTGTCTGCGTATACGCCCGCATAACTCCAGCCGGGATGCTTCTGAATTTTCTCACTGTAATAGCTGACCTGCGCGGAGAAAGAATGCAGCATGGTTTCCTTTTCCATGGAAACACGGGCATAAGCCGCCACATTCACCAGCTTCGGCGCTTTTGGTATTGCCGGGGTGATTTTATGAATGATTCGGTTCATTGCATTGCCTCCCTTCGTCAGTCTGTCTTATAAGAAGGGTCGATGAAAAGCAAGGCTTTTCGCAACGAAAAAGAGGCAGAAATTTCGCTGCATATTCTGTTTCAAGCGCCGAGTAGTCGGCTTCATTAATCAGCCCTTTGTCCAGCATTTCCGCGAGCATGGCCACGCCTGCCAGATAATTGCGGTTCCGTTCGGCCTGCTTTTTATCCATGGCGCGCCGCCTCCCTTCCGTAGCGGTCGGCGATATAGCAGCCGTGGGAGCAGTATTTCCGATGGCTGGACGGATAACTGAAAAAGGACTTTTTGCAGGCGGCGCACTGTTTTTGAATCGCGTTCTGCGGCCCGAGTATCCGATGCGAATAGGCCCAGGCATACCGGCACGCATCCGAGCAGAAGCGGCGGCGGCCATGTTTTTCGGGAAGCAGGATTTTTCCGCATTGCGGGCAGATTGTCCGTGCGACGAACGTTTGCAGGCCCGTGCGGCGGCAGTAGGATTTTACGGTGTTCTCTGAAAGGCCGAGAGCCGCGGCAATCTGGCCGTAGCTCTTACCGTTTTCGCGCATACGCCGAAGCGCGTCTTTTTGAGAAGGGAGCATACATTCCTCCAAGAATCGGCCATGGGCCGGAATGCTGTGCAGCATGGAATTCTTGAAGTTTTGTTTTCTTGAAGCTTTGCATCATTGAAAACTGCGGCGAACCTGCGTCCGCCGCAGCTAAAATATTTTGAGTTTATTCAGCTGCCATCTGGATGACCTTCACCGCCTCGGGGACGATCAGCTTTCCGTCTACGCGCTCGGTCATGACGAACGCCGTCTGGTCGCGCAAGGCGAAAACCTCGCCATAGCGACGGAGGGCGCGATTTCCGCGGTCGGCGATCCAGTATTTCGACAGGTCGCCGAAAAC
>CAKUFB010000055.1 GCA_934647145.1 uncultured Clostridia bacterium | reverse complement strand
GCTTCGCGCTCCCCCAGACCCCCACCGAAGTTTGTCCGCTGGCAGGCAGTGCCTGCACCCGGTTGCTGCCGCCGGACAGAACACGAAATCAGCCGCCATAGATTGAAGCGGCTGATTTCTTCATACATGAACCCCTCCGCCTGCGTCGCAGGCACCTCCCCTTTCAAGGGAGGCGCGGTCAGCGCAAGCAAGGCTCTCCTGAAAGGGGATCTGTCGCCGAAGGCGACTGAGGGGGTCGGCTGGGCCGACGGCCACCTGCTTCCGCGCATCCTGTCGACGACCATTGGCCGCCATAAATTAAAGCGGCTGATTTCTTCATACATGAACCCCTCCGCCTGCGTCGCAGGTGCCTACCCTTTCAGGGGAGGCGCGGTCGACGCAAGCAAGGCTCTCCTGAAAGGGGAGCTGTCGCCGAAGGCGACTGAGGGTTCGGCAGGCAGTGCCCGCACCCGGTTGCCGTCGCAAGGTCTGGCGGGAGAATAATCGCCGGTACGCTACTCCTCTGCCGTCTCATGGGGCGCGCAGCGTACCTGCGAAGCCGCCAGATGGCATGCGACAAAGTGACTGACGCCGTTGACGACATGTTCCAGCAGCTCCGGACGCTCCCTCTGGCAGCGCTCCGTGCAGCAGGGGCACCTCGGGTGGAAGGCGCACCCTGCAGGCGGCCTGGCCGGCGACGGGACGTCTCCCTGCAGCGGGACGCGTTTTTTCTTCTTCCGCACATCCGCCACGGGGATGGCGCTGAGCAGCGCCTTCGTATAGGGGTGCAGCGTGTTGCCGAACAGCTCGTCCGACGTGGTCAGCTCCACAATACGCCCCAGATACATGACGGCGATCCGATCCGCCAGGTATTCCACCACCGACAGATCATGGGTAATGAAAATGTAGGTCAGTCCATGCTCCTCCTTGAGCTGATTGAGCAGCCTGAGCACCTGCGCCTGGATGGACACGTCCAGCGCGGAAACCGCCTCGTCGCAGATAATCAGCTCCGGATTGACGGAGAGCGCGCGGGCGATACCGATGCGCTGGCGCTGCCCGCCCGAAAACTCGTTGGGATAGCGGGTCATATATTCCCGCGGCAGATTGACGTCCTCCAGCAGCCCGGCGATCCGCTCGATGCGCTCCTTCCGGTCCTTCATGCCGAATTTGATCAGCGGATCCTCCAGCGAGCCTCGGATGGTGAAGGCGGGGTTCAGGGAGGAATAGGGATCCTGGAACACGATCTGGATTTTCCGGCGCGCATTGTCCATCTCCCGGCGGGAGAGCCTGCGCAGATCCTTCCATCCATCCTCAAAACGATATTCCATGCTTCCGTCCGTCACGGGCACCAGCTGAAGAATGGACTTCCCCAGCGTGGTCTTTCCGCAGCCGGATTCGCCCACCAGACCCAGCGTCTCGCCCCGGTACACGTCCAGGCTTACGCCGTCCACCGCCCGGACATGGCCGACCGTTCGCTTGATAATGCCCCTTCGAATGGGGAAATAGGTTCTGGCGTTTCTGACCCGCAGCAATACCTCTTTATTCTCCATCTGCGCTTCCCTCCCTGAGATGAAAACAGCGTGCGTAGTGCCCTTCGGAAAGCCACTTCTCCTTCGGCATTTCCTTCTCGCAGCGCTCGGTCGCAAGATCGCAGCGCGGGCAGAACTGACAGCCCCCTGGCCTGCGGAAGGGATCGGGCGTCGTGCCGCGAATCGGCTCCAGGCGCTGATTTCGCCCCCTGCCCAGTACCGGAATGGAGCGCAGCAGCGCGCGGGTATAGGGGTGGACGGGATGGGTAAAGATGTCCTCCACGCTCCCATATTCCACGACGTTGCCCATATACATGACAGCCACGTCATCCGCCATTTCGGCAACCACGCCCATGTTGTGGGTAATCATCAGGATGGCCGTTCCATGCTCCCGCTTCAGGCTGTTCATCAGCTCGAAGATCTGCGCGCTGATGGTGACGTCCAGCGCGGTGGTGGGCTCGTCCGCCAGCAGGATTCTGGGCTCGCAGGACATGGCCATGGCGATCATGGCGCGCTGGCGCATGCCGCCGGAAAACTGATGCGGGTATTCCCCGTCCCGGATTTCCGCCGCGGGAATGCCCATCGCCGCGAGATCGCGGATTGATTCCCGCCTGAGCTCCTGTCTGCTCAGGCCGCGCCTGTGCTGCCTGATCATCTCGCGAATCTGCCTGCCCACGGTGTATACCGGGTTCAGCGCCGTCATGGGATCCTGGAAGATGATGGCAATATCCTTCCCGCGCAGCGCGCGCATCTCCCGGCCGTTCTTTTTGAGCTGATCCAGGCGAACCTCTTTTCCGTCCTCGCGCCGGTAGGTGATCGAGCCCTGCTCAATGCGCGACAGCTCCGGGAGCAGCCGCAGGATGGCGTTGGCCGTGACGGACTTTCCGCAGCCGGATTCGCCCACCAGGCACAGGGTTTTTCCGCGCCGGATGTCAAAGCTGACTCCGCGAAGCACCTTGTTGCAGCGGCGGTTGGTATAAAAGCTGACGTGCAGATCCTTCACGCTCAGCACGGCGTCGTTCATTCTTTCTGACATACCGTCCCCTCCTCAGCCAATCTGCGTCGGATCGCTTGCGTCGCGCAGTCCGTCGCCGATAAAGTTGATGGCCAGCACAAACAGCACCAGCACGACGGCGCAGGGCAGCCACATCCACCAGTAGCCCAGCCAGTCGTACCGGATGCTCCCGGCATTGGTGATCACGTTGATGATGTTGCCCCAGGTGGCGATTTCCTGCGGAACGCCGTAGCCAAGGACGGACAGAGACGCTTCCTGCAGGATGAACATGGCGGTCGAAAGCGTAATGTTCACCACGATAGGGCCCACGGTGTTGGGCAGAAGGTGCTTGAAGGCGATTTTCACCGGCGAGATGCCAAAGGCGTTGAGCGCCTGCACGAATTCCGCCTCCTTCAGAGAAAGCACCCTGCTTCGGGCCATGCGGTACATGCTCGGCCAGCCGGTCAGGATAAAAATCAGGATCATGTTTCGCAGGCTCTGCCCCACCAGCGCGACCATAATGATGATCAGCACCATCTGCGGGAAGGCGAGGAACACGTCGGAGAGCTTGAGAATCAGCCTGTCCGCCCAGCCGCCCTTGTAGCCCACAAACATGCCCAGCGTCACGCCGACCAGCGCGGCGCCCAGGGCGCTGCCCAGTCCGACGATGATGCTGATTCTGCCGCCGTAGAGTATCCGCGCCCAGATATCGCGTCCCATCTGATCGGTTCCGAACAGATGCGCTCCGGAGGGCGGGTCAATGCGCTCCCGCAGAGAGATGGCTCCCGGCTGCCAGCGCGTAAAGAGCGGCGCCGCGAAGCAGAGAACGCAGATGGCCAGAAACAGCGCCGCGCCCAGAATCGCCAGCCTGTTGGACAGCATCTTTCTCGCCGTGCGGCTGCCGAGCCCGGTCGCCAGACGTCCGCTCTCTTCAAGCGCGCGAATCCGATCCATTTTCCGATCCAGCGCCGTTTTTCTTATGCTTTTTTTCATGACAGTTTCACCCTCGGATCCAGAATCGCGGTCATGATGTCGACCAGCAGCGACGAGAGCAGCACCAGCAGCACCATGAACAGCCCGACCGACATGATGATGGGCGTGTTCTGCGTCTTGACGGCGTCCGTAAACCACCGGCCGACGCCTGGCCACTGGAAGATGTTCTCAATGACGATGGAGCCGCTGATCAGCATCGGCAGGCGGAAGCCGATCAGCACCATCACGGGCGTACAGGCCACCCGAAAGCCGTGAAACAGGTTTACCTTCCATTCCGGCAGTCCCTTGGCGCGGGCGGTCTTGACGTAATCGCAGTTCATGGAGTCAAGCATGCTTGAGCGGGAGTAGCGCATCACGCCGGCCGTCATGGAGACGCCCAGAACAAACGCCGGCAGAAACAGGTGATGCAGCTCGTCCAGCACCCCCGCCGTCCCTCGCTGCCCCACGGGAAACCACTTCAGGTTCAGGCAGAACAGTATGATGCAGAACACGCCGAACAGAAACTGTGGAATCGCCACGCCGATCATGCCGGCGACGGTCAGCACGTTGTCCGCCAGCTTTCCCTTGCGAATGGCCGAAATCACGCCCAGCGCGACGCCCAGCACGGAGGAAATCACGAGCGCCGCCAGGGACAGCTCGATGGTGGCGGGCAGCTTCTGCAGCATCAGCGCGCTCACGGGCATGTTGTTCTGCAGCGAATAGCCCAGATCGCCCGTGCATACGCCCCGGAGCCAGCTGAAGTAGCGCACGATCATGGGGCCGTCCAGTCCCTTGGCCGCCTTAAACGCGGCGACCTGCTCGGGCGTCATCTCCGCAAGCTGATCCATGGGAATCAGAAAATCAATCACATCCCCGGGCATCAGCTCGATCCCCGCATAGATCAGCAGGGTAATGATCAGCAGCATGGGGATCATGCCCAAGAGCTTTCGTATGATAAAGTTCAGCATAGGCCCCCTTCTTTCGATTCGTTTTTTGTCGTTCCCGGAATGCAGGACAGGCTGTCCGCCAGCCCCCCAGACTGTCGAAAAAACCCCGGAGAGCTCGAGAGGGTCGCAGCCCTTTCGAGCTTTCAATCGCGCCCAGCGGCGTGTACGGTGGGCGCGGGACGATTTTTGTAAATCTCATTTTCCAGAGCAAAAATCGTTTTCTTGCAGTTTTTGCGCCCGGAAATCTCTTAGATTTCAGCAAAAACTGGTGAGGGTGGCAGGGAGGCTGAAAACCCTTTGGGTTTTCAGGTTTCGCCCTTGGCGAAACTGCCGACGGCTCAAATCGTAGATTTGAGGCGCGGCACCTGGCCGGGGAGCTTGCTTCCCCGCCCACCAGCTTGTCAAAACCTTTTTTGACAAGCTGAGGGAGCCGGCTGTCCGCCAGCCCCCCGCTGTTCAGGCAAAGGTCAACGCTCGAGCATGTTCACAAAGATGTAGCGCGGGAAGGTCACGTTCACGGTGTAGACCGTGTAATCCGCCATATCCATCAGCTGCTGCACCTGGGTAGAATCCTTGCAGAACGCGTAGTCGATCTTTCCGGCCTTCGCGTTGGTGATGAGGTTTTCATCGCCCGCATCGGTGGAGGGATACAGGTAGAGCTTCTCGATGTTACCGGTTCCGGGCAGGAAATAGTCCTCATTCCGGGTCAGAATCGTGTACTCGCCCAGCTTGACCGTGTCCACCTTGAAGGGGCCGGTGCCGATGGGCATCTGCCAGAAGGTATCGGCGCTGAAGTTCTCCGGCGCGACGTTTTCCAGCTTGTGTCTGGGCAGCACGGGCCACTGGGAGAAGATGGTCAGGGCGTTGGGCTGCGCGTTGTTGAATTCGAACGTCACGGTGTCTCCGTCCACGGTGATGGCGCGGGCGTCGTTGATCACGTCGGTCATGACGGTATTCGCGCCGGGGATGGTGGGATAGTAGCGGAAGGTCCAGGCCACGTCCTCGGCGGTGAAGGGCTCGCCGTCGTGCCACTTGACGCCCTCGCGGATCTTGAAGGCAATGGTCTTGCCGTCCTGGGAAACCTCAAAGCTCTCCGCCAAAGAGCCGTCGGTGGGCGCCAGGCTTTCGTCCGCGTGGAGCAGGCGGTCGAACACGATTTCCTGATGCCAGAAAAGCCCCGGATTGGTGGCGGGATGCTCCAGCGCGTTGATCGCGCCGGTGTTGGTGTACAGCGTGCGGTCGTCACGGTCGATGGTCCAGTCCAGCATGTTTTTGCGGTAGGAGAACTGGTCGTTGCCCACGGGGTTACCCTGCATGTCCAGATGCCTGGAGGTCACGACCCAGGAGGGAATGTAGAACATGGGGATGACCGGAACCTGCTCGTTCTCATAGACCTGAATGGCGTCATAGGCCGCCTTCTGATCCTCTCGGGTCACGGCGACGCGCGCCGCCTCGATGAGCTTGTCAAGCGTTTCGTCCGGCTTCACGGTGGAGTTGTTGACGGCGGTGCTGTGGTGGCGGTTATAGAACTCGCCCAGCGTCAGCGCGTTGGTGCCGGCAAAGCACAGATCCCAGTCCACGGCGGAGTGTACGCCGTCGGCGGAGGGCGTCCACAGCAGCGCGGTCAGGTTGTCGGTGAGCAGCTGGAACTCCATCTTCACGCCCACGTCCTCCCAGTACGCCTGAATGGCCGTGATGGTATCCAGCAGGTTGCCCGTGTAGTAGACGGCCTTCAGCGTGCGGCTGCCGTCCCAGCCGGCCTCGGCCAGCAGCTCCTTCGCCTTTTCCGGGTTATAGGTATACTCGGTCAGGCCGTCCGCCTGCCAGTAGCCCTCCGGAACCAGAGACTTGTGCGCGGCGGTCACGGTGCCGTTCCACAGCGCGTCCACGATCGCGTCCATGTCGATCGCATACCACAGCGCCTGACGGACGCGAACGTCCTGCAGGGGATTGGGATACATGGTGCCGCCTGTGCCCTCGGCGGCCGCGGAGGTAGCCGCGATGGAGAAGGCCAGGCTCAGCGCCAGCAGCAGAGTGATCAGTTTCTTCATGGTGTTGCCTCCTTTTTGATTTATGTTTCCCGGCTCAGGCCGGCGAAACGCAGTGTGGGGCGCTCTTCCCGCTCAGGCTTTCCTGGCGCGGACGGAAAAACCACTCCCGTGAGTCCCCGCCCGTTTCATCAGCGATTGCCTAGAGCGTCTGCAGAAACAGCCCGATTCTCCCGGCCAGCAGCGCGTGACCCGCGTCGCTCGGATGAAGGCCGTCCGGCAGCAGCAGCTCCCGGCAGCGCGCGTTTTCCGGCTGTATGCCGCTGACTGCGTACAGATCCAGCACCGGCAGGGCGTAATGCCGCGCGGTTTCCAGCAGAATCTCCCGGTACACGGACAGCGGCGCGACGCTCAGGGGCTTGCGGCCGTCCCCGTGGGGATCGTGCTCGTTGTCGCGGTGCAGGGGCGTCAGGATGACGACGGGCTTGCCCGCATAGCGCGTCAGCAGGCCGTCCATCAGGTAATGGCACGCGCCCCAGAAGGTGAAGGGAGCCCGGTCGGACGGCACGCCCAGCGGCGCATCCCCGTGGCCGTAGTCGTTCGTTCCGCCAAAGACCACCACCGCGTCGGCCGCTTCGTCCATTTCGGCCATGCGCATGCAGAAGTCCCGGTCGTGAGGCTCGTCGGTCATCGCGCTCTGCCGGGCGATTCGGGAGCCGCTCACGCCGTAGTTATTGGCGCGCTGCAGCCCGAACTGCCGCGCCAGAACGTCGGTATAGCGATTGCTCCGGCAGCTTGCCCCCACGCCCTCTGTGATGCTGTCGCCGAGGAAGTTAATGCTCGCTCCGTTCAGTTTCATTCCAGCGTCACCTCAGGCAAGGGTTCTGATCGCATCGTCGATCATTCGGGCGCAGGCCTGAACCTGAGCCATGTCCTCCGGCTCCAGCCTCGGCAGCGGAGGACGCACGCCGCCCAGCGGCAGTCCCTCGCGCAGCTCGATCACCTTCTTGATCACCGCGTACAGGTTGCCGCGGCATGCGCACATCGCGTAGATGACGGCGTTGACGGCGTACTGCACCTTCCGCGCCTCGGCCACGCGCCCGGCTCGAAGGAGCTCATCCATTTTCAGGAAAAGCTCCGGCATGACGGCGTAGGTGCCCCCGATGCCGCCGTCTGCGCCGATGGCGCGTCCCGCCACGAACTGCTCGTCCGGGCCGTTAAAGACCACGAATTCCTCGCCTCCCTCGGCCTTGAACATCTGAATGTCCTGGGCGGGCATGGAGGAGTTCTTCACACCGACCACGCGGGGGTTTTTCCGCATTTCCCGCAGCAGGGGCAGGGTCAGCGCCGTACCCGCCAATTGAGGAATGTTGTAGATGATGAAGTCGGTGCGGGGCGCGGCGGCGGAGATGTCGTTCCAGTAGGCGGCGATCGCGTGATCCGGCAGGTGAAAATAGATGGGCGGAATGGCGGCGATCGCGTCCACGCCCAGGCTCTCGGCGTGCCTGGCCAGCTGACAGCTTTCTGCCGTGTTGTTGCAGGCGACGTGCGCGATTATGGTGCACTGACCCCTGACCTCGGCCATTACCGCCTCCAGCATGGCCATGCGCTCTTCCTTCTCCAGGTAAACGCACTCCCCGGAGGAGCCGCCCACATACAGCCCCTTTACGCCCTTACCCACCAGGTGACGGGCCAGCGCCCGGGTGCGCTCGGCGCTGACGGCGCCCTGTTCGTCGTAGCAGGCATAAAATGCGGGAATCACTCCTGCGAATTTCTCCAGTCGAGACATCATTGCAAAGCTCCTTTCAGGTCATCAGCCCTTTACCGCGCCCATGGTAATGCCGCGGGTGAAGTACTTCTGGAAAATGAGGAAAATCGTGATGATGGGCACGCTGGCCAGCGTCGCGCCGGCCATGATGAGGCCGAAGTCGGTGCTGGCTTCCGCCTGCATTTTGGCGATGCCCAGGGAGATGGTGAGTTTGCTCATGGAGTTGAGCATGATCAGCTGCAGGAAATAGTCGTTCCAGGCAGTGATGAAGGTAAAAATGGCCAGCGCGCCCACGCCGGGCTTGATCATGGGAAACACGATGTCGATAAACGTGCGCGTCTCCCCGGCTCCGTCGATGCGCGCCGCCTCCAGTATCTCGTTGGGGATGTTCTCGGAAAACTGCTTCATCAGGAACACGCCGAAGGGCCAGCCGACCGTGGGAAAAATGATCGACCACAGGGTATTGTGCAGGCGCAGCCAGGCCATTTCCTTCAGCAGGGGAATCATGATGACCTGCTTGGGCAGCGCCATGGCGGCCACGAAAACGGCGAAAATCACGCCGCGCCCCGCAAACCGCTTTTTGGCCATGGCGTAGCCGCCCATGGAGGCGGACAGGCAGGTGAGCAGCATGGCCGCCGCGCAGATGAACACCGTGTTGAGCAGCCAGGTCCAGGCGGGCTTGCTGAACAGCTTGACATAGTTCGCGCCTGTCGGAGCGGTCAGGAAAAAGCTGGGCGTGCGGGAGTTGATGGCGCGGGCGTCCTTGAACGAGCCGGTAATAATCCAGTACAGCGGAAAGAGCATCATGAGAGCCAGTATGACCAGCGCGACGATGCTGACCACTTTGTAAACCGAGGTTTTTTTCATACTGTGATCCATAACCCGTCGCCTCCCTTCAGTTATATTTGGCCAGGCGGAACTGCAGCGCGCTGAAGAGAGCGATGATCGCGGCCAGTATGACGCCCATGGCGCAGCCGTAGCCAAAGTTGTTGAGCTTGATGGCGTTATGATAAATGTAGTACATGATGGTGAGCGTGGAATCCTTCGGCCCGCCGGATGTGAGCAAATCGATCAGGGCGAAGCACTGGAAGCTGTTGATGGTGGTGATGATCAGGATGTACAGGGTGGTGGGCATGATCTGAGGCCACTGAATCCTCCAGAAGGTCTCCAGATTGGTCGCGCCGTCCACCTGAGCCGCCTCCACCAGCGACTGATCCACGTTGCTCAGCGCCGCCACATACAGCACGATGGGCTGGCCTACGGAGGTGGTGAGCAGTATGAGGATGATGCAGCCGAGCGCCGTATCGGTGCTGCCCAGCCAGTTTACGTTCTGGCCGATGACGCCCAGCGCCCGAAGCACATAGTTCAGCAGGCCGTAATAGGGGTTAAACATCCACTTCCACACCACCGTGACGGCCACGGAGCCCGTGACGACGGGCAGGTAGAACACGCAGCGGAAAAAGGAAGTGTACAGATTCCTCATTTTATAGATAAGCGAGGCGACCCACAGTGAAAAAAAGCACGTGAAGGGCACGCTGACAAGCACGATGATCAGGGTGTTAATGAGGGATACGCCAAACTTGGGATCCCGAAGCAGCCTGGCGTAGTTGTCCAGGCCGATGAACGTAAAGTCCGACAGGGTGTAGTTGAATGTGCTGTTCACGAGGCACATCACCATGGGAAACACCACAAATCCAAAGAAAAACAGCAGTGCCGGAGCCATGAACAGATAGCCCGTCAGGTTTTCGCGCCTGCGTGTGGCGCGCATTCGGCGGCTGAGGGGGATGGTGTGGGGCTGCATGCGGAGTTCCTCCTTACTGGCAAAAGAAAGGGGGCGCTCCCCTCTCGCGAGGAGAACGGAAGCGCCCCCGAAGCGTCTCGCCTTTGCCGGCTTATTGGTTCACTACGCTGATGTAAGCGGCAACCTCGGTGGCCACGTCGCCGCCGTCGCCGATGCGCTGCAGCAGGTTCCACCACTCGTAGCGCTGGGTGGTCCAGTTCTTTGTCACCTGATAGATGTCGCCCAGGTAGGGGGCGAACACGGCGTACTCGGCCTGCACGGCCTTGTCGGTGCCCTCGTAAAGCGCCACGCTGTCGATGGACTTCTTCACGGAGAAGTAGCCGGAGGCGTACACGCTCTTGGGCGCCTGCGCCGCGTCGTCGCACACAAAGCGGATGAATTCTCTGGCGGCGGCAGCCCTGGCGTCGTCGCCGTTGTTGAACAGGCCGAAGCCCCACAGGCCGCCGTCCAGACGCGGCACGCCGTCCTCGGAGGGGAACGCCATGTGGAACAGCTCCACGCCCTCGGCCAGCTTATCCTTGTTGTTGGCCACCTGGGCAGAGTTCCAGCAGAAGGCCATCTGGCTGGTGCCGTTGACGAACAGCGCGATTTCCTCGCCGCCATTGATGGAGGGGTCGAAGGTAATCAGGCCTTCCCCGGCCCAGTTCTGCAGGGTGGTCAGCGCCTTGAGGTTGGCCTCGCTGTCCATGGTGTACATGGTGTGCTCGTCGTCGGTGAAGCGGCCGTCATACAGGTTGGTCACCAGCGCGCGGGTGCCCTGGTCGCCGCCCTGGCCGGAGCAGAAGATGAGGCCGGTGGGGCTGTAGCCGGCGGCCACCAGCGCGCGCAGCGCCTTCTCAAAGTCCTCAGTGGTCCAGGTGCGGGTCTCCTGATCGACATACTGCATGGCGCCGGCCTTTTCAAAGGCGGTCTTGTTGATGCACATGCTGTGGGCGGTCAGGCACAGGGGATAGAGGTAATAGTTTCCGTCGACACCCTTGCAGGCCTCGGAGATGATGGGGTTGTTGGCGTTGATGTCCGCCAGAGCCTCCTCGGTCCACAGGTCGTTCACATCCAGCATCTTGCCGGCCGCGCCCCAGTTGGCCACCAGGCGCTCCGGGCCTTCCATGATCAGATCCGGGGTGGTTCCCGCCTCGATGGCGGTCGTGACCTGCGCGTCGCCGTTGGTGTAGTCCAGGTATTCCACCTTCACCTTGATCTCGGGATGCACGGCGTTGAAGCTGGCGATGATCTCGTTGACCACTTCTTCCTTGCCCCAGTCTCCGATGGGGAAGGTCCACAGGGTGATCTCGGTCGTCATGCTGTCGGCAAAGGCCGCCCCCACGGGCAGAACCAGCATCAGGCACAGGAGCAGGGCGATCAGTTTCTTCATCTTGTCAAGACCTCCTTGTTTATTGATTCAACCCCTTTTGGGGGATGAATTGAAAAAAGAGAGAACGCGATTTCCGGCCCGCACAGGGCGCAATCGATTTCGCGCTTTAAATGTACTACAAATAAATCGAATTGTCAATAGAGTTTCTCTTTTTCTTCGCATTTTATTTTTGATTTTTTGCCCGCTTTGTTCTCTATGCGGTTTTTTCCGCCATTATTCCCGTATTGATTGACATTTCCTCGAGAATCCCTTATAATAAAAAGTCCAAATATCCTACAAATCATCGGGGAGTGAATACAGTGAAAAGTCTGAATCGGGAGGACAAGCTCTATATCCAGGCGTTCCGGGAGATTCGAAGATACATCATTCAGAACGACCTCAAGCCGGGCGATCTGCTGCCCACCGAGCAAAGGCTGTGCGAGGCGCTCGGCGTGAGCCGCAATGTGCTTCGGGAGTCCATCAAAAGCATGGAGCTGATGGGGATGGTGCGCGCGTATCCCGGAAGAGGCACGGTGGTGCAGGCGCTCAACCTGGACTTTATCTTCCAGAACGTGCTGTTTTTCCAGGTCGGCCCCCAGGAGGAGCATTCCATCCGGGAAATGTTCGGCATCCGCAAGGTGCTGGAGCTGGCGTACATGCGGCAGGCGTTTCACGCGCTGGCCGAGGAGGACGTTCAGATCATGCGCGACTGTGCCGTCGCCATGCGCGAAAAATGGGCGCGGGGCGAATTCTTCATTCAGGAAGACAAGACCTTTCACCTGGCGCTGTTCCGCCCCCTGCACAACGCCGTGCTGATCTCCCTGCTGGAAGCGATCTGGGCCGTGGACGACGGCTTCCAGCTGGAAAAGAAGCAGCCGCATCTGGAGCAGACCGTCACCAAGCATGAAGCCATTGTCGCCGCGCTGGAGCAGCACAGCTATCCCGCGTTTGCCCGGGCCATGGATGCGCACTTCTCCTCCGGCAAGTATCTGGGAATGACCTCCTACGAGGAATACTGACCAGATCGCCTCTGCGGACAGCGCGCTGGCTGGGCTGGGCAGTGCCTGCACCCGCCTGCTTCCCGAATTCTACGAATCCCCCGGAGATTCTCCGGGGGATTTGCAGCTTGTCAAAAAAGGTTTTGACAAGCTGGTGGACGGGGAAGCAAGCTCCCCGGCCAGGTGCCGCGCCTCAAATCT
>CAKUFB010000054.1 GCA_934647145.1 uncultured Clostridia bacterium | reverse complement strand
TCCGCTAAAAATCGAAGATTTTTCGGGCGCGGAGCCTGCAGGGAAACGATTTTTGCTCTGGAAAATGGGATTTTCCGGCGCAAAAATCGCCCCGTGCCCACCGTACATGCCGCTGGGCACGATTGAAAGTTCGAAAGGGCTGCGGCCCTCTCGAGCTCTCCGGGAGTTTTTCGACAGTCTGGTGGGCTGAAGCCCATTTTTCGGCGCAGCGGCGTTGCGTTACCGAGTCATCCGACTCAGCCCCGCATTCGGGGATTCACATGACTTTCAGCCGTTCCGTTTTGTGGATCATAGTGCTTTTCGGGAGAGCTCGAGAGGGGCTTTTCTCAGAAAAGCCGCCTCTCGAACGTATCCCCCGTCTCCTCCTTCGCGTCCCCGCGCGAGACGACGACCTGATAGCCGATGGACTGCATGCGGCGGGAGAGGCACTCGCGGCACTGCGCGGACTCGTCGCCGGTGCAGATTTTGTTGTCGTAGAGCGCGTATTTTTTGCGGACGGAGACCGGAGAGAGATTGGGCATGACCACGTTCGCGCCGGCCTGAATGCCCTTTTCGCGGCCCTGGGGATCGATCGTGCCCAGCGCGGTGGTGGCGGGCAGCAGGATGTTCGGCCTGATCAGGCGAATCAGCGAGAGCAGGTAGATGGTCTCCTCGGCCGTGCCCGCCGGATACGAGCCGAAGGGCGTGTCCTTCTGCGGGATGAACGGGCCGACGCCGCACATGTGGGGTCTGAATTCCTCGATGAACTTCAGGTCGCGCGCCAGCGTTTTCGCGGTCTGGAAGGGCGAGCCCACCATGAACCCGCAGCCCACCTGAAACCCGATCTCCTTCAGGTCGCGCAGGCACTGCATCCGGTGCTCAAACGACATGCCCGCCGGGTGAAGCCTTTCGTAGTGCGCCCTGTCGGCGGTCTCGTGGCGCAGCAGGTAGCGGTTCGCGCCCGCCTCATACATGCGCAGGTAGTCCGCGCGCTCGTACTCGCCCAGGGACAGCGTGATCGCGCAGTCCGGATACCCCGCCCGGATTCGCGCGACCAGGCTGCACACCCGCTCGACCGGCGTCACGCCCTCGCCGCCCTGCAGCACGAACGTGCGAAAGCCCAGGCGATAGCCCTCCGCGCAGCAGGAAAGGATGTCCTCGTCGGAGAGCACGTACCGCTCGCAGCGCGCGTTCGATCTGCGAATGCCGCAGTACAGGCAGTCGTTCCGGCAGACGTTGCCCACCTCGATCAGGCCGCGCACGTACACGTCCGTGCCGTAAACCCGCCTGCGCACCGTGTCCGCCCGCGCGGCGGCCTGCCCGGCCAGCTCGTCCGTGCGCCCGGCAATCAGCGCCTCGTATTCGGCAAGGGAGAGCGTGCGCTCGCGCTCCAGCCTGTCCAGCAGGGAAAACAGCTCACTCTTCATGCTGCACGCTCGAATACGCGGTCTTCACGCTCAGCCCGGGCACGTTGCCCAGCTTGCCCGCCAGCGACGAAATCACGTCCTGCGGCGCGTCGATCGCGATGGACACGATGTTGATATGCCGCTCGCGATAGGGTATGCCCATCCGGCCGATGATGTACTGCGCACAGTCGTGCAGAAGCGCGTTGAGCTTCTCCACCGCTTCGGGTTCCTCCACAATGATCGCCATCACGGCGACTCTGGTCTGCATAGCCTGTTCCTCCTTCGATGAAAGTATACAAAAACGCCGTACCCGCAAAAGGATACGGCGAAAACACGCCCTCGGAAGAGCGCTGTGTGAGGTTTCAGTTCCCTTTCAGTCAGAGCCGTATCTCTTTGTGTCAGGTGTATACAGCATACCACGGCGCGCCTCAAATGTCAATCCGCCCGGACGTTAGCTTTTTATGGCTCCAGATTGTCCTCCCGAAACAGCGGCGATGCGAAAAACACAGGCAGGTCGATCCCCAGGCCCTGGCACAGCTCGTGCAGCACCCGCAGCTTGACCGAGTCATACGCGCAGCCGATCACGTTGGCAATGGTCGACTTGGGCACGCCGCTGCGCAGAAACAGCTGATACTGCGTCATCTCCCGCTCGGCCAGCAGCTCGCTGAGCCGCCTGCTGATCGCCTGATTGAGCTGCATTCGCGTCCCCTCCTTCGCCGGTACATCAAGGCCATTGTACGCGGCGCGGCGAGAAAATTAGTCCCTGCAGCTGTACTAACTGCAGGCTTTTCAAAGGGCGCTGTTTGGAGAAAAAAGCCCACTCTCGAGGAGTTTATCCTGAGGGTGAGACGGGAACCGCCTTTGTCCGGCCGCGATTGAGGAGGACAGCAGTCAAACTTCGGTGGGGGTCTGGGGGAGCGCGAAGCGAAGCGGAGCCTCCCCCAGCCCGCGTCGGCAGCGCCGACCGTGCCTCCCCTGAAAGGGGAGGTGACCGCGAAGCGGGCGGTGGGGTTCAGTGCGAAGAAATTGGGAACTCCAATTTATGGTTCCCAATTTCGTGTTCCGACCGGCAGCAGGTGGGTGCAGGCTCAGCCTGCACGGACAAACTTCGGTGGGGGTCTGGGGGAGCGCGAAGCGAAGCGGAGTCTCCCCCAGCTCGCGTCGGCAGCGCCGACCATCAATCTGCAGGGAATCCTGCGGATTCGAAGAAATCAGCCGCTCTAATTTATGGCGGCTGATTTCGTGTGCTATCCGGCGGCAGCTACCGGAACCGGGCACTGCCCGGCCTAGCCTTCGAGGCGGCGCATGACTGCCTGGCGCTGCAGCTCGGCGAGCAGCGCGTCGGTGCGGCCCTCTCCGTTGGCGTAGGCCTGAGTAAGCCGGCTGTAGATGCGCATTCCGCCCAGGTCGGCGTTCACGTCAAAGCGCACGTCGTCGTCATGCGCGCGGTACCACTCGAGCGACTGCGAGCTGATGTCCCAGTAGTAGTCGTCCATCTCGGCGAGCCAGTTTTTCGCGCTGTCCAGATACTGCTGGATGAGCGGCTTGTCGATCTCCTCGGCCTGGGCGAGCTGCGCCTCGTACGCCTCGACCTGCTGGCGCTGCTGTTCCTTCTGCTCCTCATAGTTGGCGCTGCGTTTGGCCTCGCCGCGGTTGGGGCAGAGGGTGGCCTGCGCCGCCTCGCCGAGGTACCCGACGCACTCCTCCAGGAAGGCGACGGCCTCGTCCACATGCTTGCTGGCCGGGTTGATGATGGCGACCGCACTCCGGATGGGCATGCTGGCCGGGCGGTCGGCGGTCATGGAGAGCATCATGTGATAGCCGTTGGTGAAGGTACAGCCGTCCACGCTGCAGAACTGATAGGTATCCAGCAGCGGGTTGTCATCATAGGCGGACTCGTCTGTGCCGTATTCGTCGCTGAAGTAGGATGCGGACAGCGCCGCGACCTTCTCAAGGTCGAGCCGGTCGAGCGCCTCGAAGGCGGCGCGCAGCTCGGGGGTGTCGTAGTCCTGATTGATTCCGGCCTGAATGGTCAGCTGATAGGTCTTCAGGATGCACTGGCCCAGGTCGGCGTACGCTTCCTCGCCGGTCTCCCACATGCCCAGCGGCACCGGGCAGTCGTCGGTCGCGAGGGTTCCCAGGAAGTCCAGCATCTCCGGCCAGTTGGTCGGCACATCGTCGATGGTCAGGTTCAGCGCCTCCAGCGCCGCCGTGCAGATCAACTGGCCGCTGACCTCGGCCGACAGCGGCACCATGAACACGCCGTCCGCGCCGGTGCAGGCCTGAGAAAGGGCCGGGTACATGTCCGCGACGAGGGACTCGATGACCTCGCTTTTGATCGGCGCGCCCCACTGCCGGTTCATGACCGCCTCAATCGTCGAGGCGTCGCCGTAGCCCAGGGGCAGGACGTAGATGTCCACGTCATCGGTGCGCGCCATCAGCTGCTCGAGCACGTTCTCCGCGCTCTGCGTCCTGCGCACGGAGATTTCCGGGTGATTGTTCGGGAAGGTGATCATCGCCTGATCCAGCGCGTCCGAGAAGTTGCTCGCGTCGCGGACGACCAGCTCGACCTCCGCCTCCACGCGGTTCACCGTCTGAATCAGCGCCACGCCCTCGAAATTGCCCGCGACGTACACGCCCGAGTCGGTCATGAAGCCCTGCGCCTGATGGACGCTCACCGTCAGCGGGGCGATTTTCTCCGTCTGGCCGCTGGCCGGATCCCAGGCGATCACCTGGCTGTTGTTCATGTCAGTCAGCAGCACGCGCGCGCCGTCCTTTTCCTGCGCGGGGCAGTAAAAGCCCCGGGCGTCCAGGCGTCCCAGCTCGCTGTAGGTCAGGCTCTGCGGGTCGAACAGGTCAAGGTAAGTGATCCCGTTGTCGTAGTCGAGAACCACGGCCAGCAGGCTCCCGTCATAGAGGCACAGTCCCCTGCATTCGCCGCCGCGCACCTTGAGGACGGTCGTACTCGAGCCGTCCAGCGGCATCGCCGCCAGCGCGAAATCGCCCGTCGAATAATCGTAGTACTGCGCAAAGAGCGTGTCGCCGACGGCGAGGGAGCGGTCGATCTGGATGTAGTTCTCCTGGCCGAGCGCCTCCCAGTCCACCGACCCGGCCGATTCCAGATTCGCCTGGCCGTCCGCGATCGCCACGCGCCACAGCGACAGCCCCTCGTAGATGGTTTCGTTCCTGCCCGTGCGGAGCGATTCGCACAGCGCGTACACCTCGCCCTTCCAGGCAAACCAGGTCTTGATGCTGCGATAGTACCTCATGCCGTCCTCAAACTGGCCGCCGTCCGTGTGGGTGACCTCGTCGCTCCAGGGATAGCTCGCCGTCTCGCCGGTCTGCGCGTCGTAGATTTGCACGTCCCTGACCGTGCGCATCCAGACCTTGTCCCCGATCACGCACACCTCGTAGGTGGCGGAATCGCCGGCAAATCCGTTGCCGCCGATGATCTTATCGCCAGCCGCCCGCGCCCCGGGGCACAGGAAAAGCAGGCACATCATCAGGCTCAGCAGCGTACTCAGTCGTCTCGTTCGCTTCTTCATGGGTTCAACCTCCTTTTTATTGGTCTCTGTCCATTAGACGCGGGTAAAGAGACGGAGGTTTTTCCACCATGCAGAAATTATTATGCGCTCAGCTCTTGCGCAGCGACTGAAGCCCTTTGATCAGGATGGAGAGGGTGCCGTCCGGGTTATGCGCGACCTCGAAGCGGTCGGGGTCGTCGGCCACCTCGCGCGGCAGGGTGATCTGCACGCCCTCGTCGGCGGTAAAGCGCACCTTTTCCAGCGACGCGCGGATGCGGTCGGACTCGATGGGCACGACGCTGTCCATGCCGCGCCGCTCGAGCTGCTCCTGAAAGCGCTCCCTGACGGCGGGGTTGTCGCCGAAGACCTCCTCGGCGATGTACTGCATGTCGAGCGCGCCGGTGCGGTCGAGCGACTGCGCCAGCGCGCGCCTGACCTGCTGGCGGGTCTCGTCGCGCGCCTCCTGCCGGGCGGCCTGAGGATCGGGCGCGTCCTCCCAGGGGGCTCTGCCGTCGTCCTCGGAGAGCGACAGCGCGATCTTCTGCACCTGCTTGACCGATTCGGCCGGGGAGAGCGAGTCGGCGGTGTCCAGGATCACCTGCCCCATCAGCTCGCAGCTCTTGCCCTGCGCCCTGACGGTCACGTCGCGCAGGAACACGCCGCAGGTGGAGAAGCTGACCAGCGCGCCGCAGACCGTGCGCGAGCCGGGAAAGGGCAGCGCGCCGCCCGAGGGCACCAGCTCGCTGCGCCAGCCGCCTGAAAACGACTCCACGCGGTGGGTCAGCTGCTTCTGATAGGGCAGGCGAAACGCGTCGAACCAGAGCTCGTCGCCCTCCTGAAGGAAGCAGGTCAGCAGGTCGAAGCCCTGCTCGGGCAGCTCCCTTGCCCGGATGCGGCGCAGAAAGCGCTCGGCGAAGGCCTCGAAAAACGCGTCCTCCTCGCCGGATACATAGCCGTCGAACAGCGACGCGGTGTCGCCCGCCGGGTCGAAGCGGGTCTGGCGGGTGGTGTCGGCCTCGCGGGTTTTGTTATGCAGCGCGAGGCAGTATTCGACCTGCTCAGGCTGCAGTGACAGGTCGTTTTCGGCAAAAAAAGGCGCCTGGTCGCTGCCGTCGAAGACGTACAGCCGCGCGCGCAGCAAAGTAAGAGCCATCGTCATTCCTCCGTGTCATTTGATGTGCGTATCGTCCGGGGCGCGCAGGCTGAGCCTGCATGCACTTGCTGCCGGTCGGCAGGGCCGACAGCCACTTGCTGCTGGTCGGCAAGGCCGACAGCCACTTGCTGCCGGTCGGCAAGGCCGACAGCCACTTGCTGCCGGTCGGCAGAGCCGACAGCCACTCGCTGCCGCCGGTTCTGGCGACGAATTCGGGAACCATAGATTGAAGTTCCCGAATTCTGCGATTTTCCGGAATTCTCCGGAAAACTCCTGTCGGCATTGCCGACGCGGGCGAGGGGTTCGTTTTCGCGGTACCCAATCAAACCGCCCGTTTTTTCAGCACCTCGGGCGAACGGACGGCCTGCTTATTGCTGTTTCGCTGTCTCGCAAGTGTTTTCCGGGAGAGCTCGAGAGGCGCCTTTTTCAAAAAGGCGGCCTCTTGATCGTTCCCCCGGCAGGGAGACGCGGAACTGCGTGCCCCGGCCGAGCTGACTTGTCACCTGAATTTCGCCGCCGCACAGCTCGACGATGCGCCTGACGATGGGCAGGCCCAGCCCGTTGCCGGCCAGCTTGTGGGAGGGATCGCCCTGATAGAACCGGTCGAAGATGTGGCGCAGGGTTTCTTCGGTCATGCCCACGCCGGTGTCGGAGACGACCACGACGGTGCGGCTCGCCTCGCGGAAGCAGCGCAGGGTGAGCCTGCCGCTCTCGGGGGTGAACTTGACGGCGTTGGAGAGCAGGTTGCTCCAGACCTGAGCCAGCATGTCGGCGTTGGCGTGGATGGTCAGCGGCTGAAGGTCGGCCTCGATCTCGAGGTTCTTCGCCGACCACGCGTCCTGCATGGCCAGCACGCACAGCCGCAGCTGCTCGTCGAGCGAGTAGTCCTCGCGCCCGGTCACCGCGTCCTGGTTTTCGTAGTGCGACAGCAGCAGGATGTTGCTGGACAGCGCGCTCAGGCGGCGGGATTCCTGTACGATCACGTCCACGTACTCGCGCTTTTTTTCCTCGGGCACGTCCGGGCGCTGAAGCCTCGCCGCGAAGCCCGCGATCGAGGTGATGGGCGTCTTGAACTCGTGGGAGAAGTTGTTGATGAAGTCCTTGCGGAACATCTCGGTGTTGTCCAGCTCATGCGCCATGTGGTTGAAGTTGGTGATGAGCATGCCCACCTCGGAGTTGGGGTCTTTGTTTTCGACCTGCACCTTGTAATTTCCCTTTTCGATTTCCTTCGTGCCGGCGCTCAGGCTGCGCAGCGAGGCGCACAGCCGGTTGATCAGCGCGTGGGACGTCCAGGTGGCGATGAAGATGATCGCCGCGCCCACCAGCAGGCGCACGAAAAGCGACACCACCACGCCGGGCAGCACGTTCGTGTCGTCCAGCAGCATCACCAGACCCACCGCGATGATCACCGACAGGGTGTTGAGCACCATGTTCAGCCGCCAGATCGACGAGCTCAGCCGGCTGCCGGACTTCTTTTGCCGCTTCAAGCCTTTTTCACCGCCTTGTAGCCCAGTCCGCGCATGGTCACGATCTCGAACTCGTCGAACCGCTTGAGCCGCTCGCGCAGCCTGCCCACGTGTACCTCGATCGTGTGCTCGTCCGCGCCGCTGCTGTCCTCCCAGATTTCCTGCATCAGCTGGCGCTTGGTGAAGATCTTGCCGGGCGAGGAGAGCAGCTTGAAGAGCAGCAGGAACTCCTTTTTGGGCAGCTCGACCGACTCCTCGCCGCGCGTGACCGACTGCGCGTCATAGCTCAGCGTCACGTCGCCCACGACGATCTTCCGCTCGCTGGCGATCTGCGAGCGCCTCAAAAGCGCCGCGATGCGCAGCGCCAGCTCCTCCTCATCCACCGGCTTGACCACGTAGTCGTCCGCCCCGCTCAAAAAACCGCGGCACTTGTCCTGCGTGGTTTCGCGGGCGGTCAGCATCAAAATGGGCGTGGTATGCCCCTCCTCGCGCAGCCGGCGCGTCAGCTGCAGCCCGTCCATGCGCGGCATCATCACGTCCAGCACGATCAGGTCGGCGTGGTGCGCCTGCAAAAGCTCCAGCGCCTGCGCGCCGTCCACCGCCGGGATGGTCTCGTAGCCGTAGCCGGAGAGCACCTCGCACAGCAGTCTGCGGGCGCTGTTGTCGTCCTCGGCGACCAGTATTTTGAACATGGCGTTTTCCTCCGCCCCGCGGGCGTATCGTTTCCGCATAGATTATAGCACATTTCACGCCGGGAGTAAATCACATGAAAATTCGATGAGTTGAGGATTTGTTGAACTGTAGATGTAGAAATTTTGTTTTTTCTCTGGTACAATAGAGTTGGCCTGCGTACGCCTCGCGCGCGCGGCCTGAAGAGAAGAGGAGGAACGATCATGCGCTTTGTCTGGTGCGCCATCACGCTCATGCTGGTGGGCATTTTCGTCAACCCGCTGGGCAACGCACTGCCGCGCCGCTGGTTTCACGCGGACCGCTTCCCGTACAGGGCCTATGCCTGGGAGCAGGAGGGCAAAATCTATCGGAAAATCGGCATTCAAAAGTGGAAGGACGTCGTGCCGGACATGAGCCGCATCAATCCGCACATGGTGTCCAAGCGGCTGGGTGCGCTGCCCACGGCCGATCAGGTCGACCGCCTGGTGCAGGAAACCTGCGTGGCGGAGTTTACCCACTGGACGCTGATATTGGCCTCGCCGCTGATTCTGCGCTTCAACAGGCCGTGGTGCGTGTGGATGATGCTGGCCTCGATGCTGCTGTTCAATCTCCCCTTCGTGCTGATTCAGCGCTATAACCGGCCCCAGCTGGTCAAACTGGCCAGCCGACTGCGGGCCAGAGAGGAACGGCTCAGACAATGAAGGTACTCATACTATCCTGCGACACCGGAGAGGGTCACAACTCCGCCGGGCGCGCGCTGGCGGACTATTTTTCCCGCCGGGGCGCACAGTGCGAGATGCTCAACGCGCTCAGGTTTTATCCCCGCGCGCTGGCGGCCCTGATCAGCAAGGGGCATGTGTTTATCTACCGCAAGCTGCCGCTGCTGTTCGGAGCGGGCTACCGAATGGAGGAAAAGCATACCTCCCAGCTGATGATCAAGGGCATTGAAAAGGCCGCCGGCGCGCTGACCCGGTATATCCTGGAGGGCGGATACGACGCGGCTTTGTGCGTACACGCCTTCCCCGCGCTGATGCTGACCAAGGCGCGCCGCAGCTTCGGCCTGGAGATTCCCCAGTACTTTTTCGCGACCGACTACACCTGCAGCCCCAGCGTCAACGAGACCGATATGGACGCGTACTTCATCCCCCGGGGGACGAAGGCCGAGTTCGTCGCCTGCGGCCTGAGCGCCGAAAAGATGGTGGAGAGCGGCATACCGATTCTGGAGGCCTACTACGCCCCCAAGGACCGCGAGGGCGCGCGCCGCGCGCTGAACATTGACCCGGACGCCCGGCTGCTGCTGCTCATGTGCGGCAGTATGGGCTGCGGGCCGATCGAGGAGCTGGTGGACACGCTCGCCGGGCGGCTGGGCGGAAACGCCCGCCTGATCGCCGTGTGCGGCAGCAACAAAAAGCTGTACGCCGCGCTGCAGGAAAAAAACCTGCCCGATCACATCCGGATTCTGGGCTATACGAACGACATGCGCCGCCTGATGGACGCCTCCGACGTGTTTCTGTCCAAGCCGGGCGGCCTGAGCAGCACCGAGGCCATGGTCAGGCGCCTGCCCATGGTGGCCATCGACGCGGTGCCCGGGTGCGAGACGCGCAACCTGGAGTTCTTCCTGAGCCACGGCTACGTCACCACCGCCGACACCGTCGAGGGACTGGCCGAGCGCGCGCTCGATCTGCTCAACCACCCTGAAAAGGCCGATGGTATGCGCCGCGCGATGGAGCGGGATTTCTCTTCCTGCGCGGTGGAAACGGCCTATCAGTATATCATGTGCCCAACCGGCGCGTAAAAGAGGCGTATATTGTGATTGACTATCGTCCCTTCAGGCTCAGCAGGCTGAACACCCCGGAGTTTTCCCACCTGAAGCTGCTGCTGTTCTGGCCCTTCTACGGGCTGTGCTTTCTGCTGCTGGAGCGCTTTGTGCCGCTGAAATTTCACCCCATCGAGTGCGCGCTGGACGCGAAGATCCCGTTCTGCGAATACTTCGTGCCGGTTTACTACTTCTGGTTCATCTATCAGATCGGCATGATACTCTATCTGCTGCTGACCGACCGGGAGGGCTTCCGGCTCAACGGCTGGTTCGTCGTGCTGACCTACTCGGTCACGCTGCTGATCTACGTAATCTACCCCTCCTGCCAGAACCTGCGCCCCGCCATCTTCCCGCGGGACAACCTGTGCTCGCGCATCGTGGGCATGCTCTACGCCTTCGACACCAACACCAACGTCTGCCCCTCCGTCCACGTCATCGGCAGCATGGGCACGATGTTCGCGGGCCTGCACGACAAGCACATGCGGACAGCCGGCTGGCGAATCTACTGGATCGCCGCCTGCGTCCTCATCTGCGCCTCCACCGTCTTTCTCAAGCAGCACTCGATCATCGACGTGTTCGCGGCTCTGGCGCTGTCGGCGGCGGCCTACCTGATCGTCTACCATACCCGCATTTTTCGCCGCGCGTAAGGCGTTGCGCACGTCCAAATCTCCGCAGGGTCGAAGGAAGCATTTCCTCCGGCCCTTTCTTTTCCCCCGCGCACCCCTTCTCCCGCCGCCGCATACGATGGCCTGAAGCGAAGACGTCGCTTCCGTTCGCATGGGACGTCCTATGATCGTCATGACGCGGAGCATTCACGCGATCATGCATGCGAGGAGGCTGGAAAATGGAAAAACTCAGTGCGGCGGCGTTTGCCGAGTGGTGCGCCCGGCAGCAGGAGGACGGATGCGGGTATATCATGGCCTCAATCGGCCAGAATCCGAAGAAGCTGTCCGAGTGGTACTTTTCCGGGCAGTACACCGGCGAGCAGCTGGACAAGGCGAATTACTGGAGAGAGCACGCGCCCCGGGTGTTCGACTGTCAGGGGCTGGCGGACGGATACCTGACCGAGAAGCTGGGGCGAAAAATCGACGTGCGCGCGCGCAACAACTACGCGAGCTGGTGCGCCGTCAGGGGCGAGGGCATGATTCCCGCCGAGCGGCGCGTGCCCGGCGCGGCGGTGTTCAAGCGAAGCAGCTATGTGCACCACGTGGGCTTTCTGTACCGGCCGGTCGAGGAGGGCAGGCCGGAGGGCGACTGGTGGGTAATCGAGGCCAAGGGCGTGATGTACGGCGTGGTGAAGACCCGCCTGCTGAGCAACAGCTGGAACCTGTGGGGCCTGATGACGCAGTATTTCGACTATGGCCCGGCGGAGCCCGGGGAGGAGGCGCGGCCCCGCATGCTGGCGCGAGGCATGACCGGCAGCGACGTGTCCGGCCTGCAGAATGACCTGATCGCGCTGGGCTATTCCTGCGGAAGGTGGGGCGCGGACGGCGAGTTTGGCGAGGCGACCGAGCGGGCGGTCAGAGCCTATCAGGCCGACAAGGGGCTTGCGCAGGACGGCCGCGTGGGCGGCAAAACGCGCGCCGCGCTCGACGGCGACCTGGCGGAAGGGAGCGAGCCGGTTTCCGCGCCGCATCAGGCGGATTACGGAATGGTGCGGGTGGACAACGGGCGCTGGTACGTGCGCGCGCAGCCCAGCGTGTCCGGCGCGAAGCTGGGCGTGGTCAGAACCGGCGACATGTATCCCTCCAGCGGCCTGCAGAACGAAAACTGGATCGGCGTGCGCTACGGCGAGGACATGGGCTGGATCTCCTCAAAGGGGGCCAGGCGGGTATGAGCTGGGAGCTGGCGGTCTCGGCGCTCTCGGCGCTGGGGTGCGCGCTGGGCATCTTCTTTGCCTTCAAGAACAGCCGCCGCGACGACAACAGGCAGCTGCGCGACGACGCAATGAGCCTGGCGCGCATCGAGGGCAAGCTGGACAGCGCCAACCGCGGCATCGAGGACATGCGCGTAGAAATCCGCACCCATGGAAACCAGATCGCCGACCTGACCACGCGCATGGTCAGGTGCGAGGAAAGCTGCAAAAACGCGCACAGGCGCATCGACGAGCTTGATCGGGAGGAATGACGCAATGGAGCAGAAAATCAACTGGAAACGCAAGTTGACCAGCCGCAAGTTCTGGATGGCGATGGCAGGCTTTATCGGGCCGCTCATGCTGGCCTTCGGTGCGAGCGAGGCGGTCGCGTCGCAGGTGACCGCGCTCATCATGGCCGGAGCGGCGGTCGTGGCGTATATCATCGGCGAAGGACTGGTGGACGCGGGCGCGCTGCCGGAAAGCTCGCAGGACGAGCCGGACGAATAGCCGGAGCGCCGCATGGGCAGAATATCCCGCAAAGGAGATGACGACCATGCCTGAAAAAGACAGTCAGAAGACGCAGTGCGTAACCACCTCTTCCGCGACCGACTGCACCGGCCTCATGCCCGCGCTGCCCGAGGACGCGCAGCAGGAGGAGGCCTATGAGGAGCTCTATCCGACCCGACAGCAGCCCAAGCCGTTCGCGCCGGAAAAGTAACGTCCCTTCAGCCGCCCGTTCGATTGCGCACGGGCGGCTGCGTCTGTCCCGGGCGCAGCGCGTCCGTCCGCGACGAAACCCTACCGGCTTCAATGAAGCCGGTAGGGGCAGACTGTCGAAAAACCCCGGAGAGCTCGAGAGGGTCGCAACCCTCTCGAACTTTCAATCGCGCCCAGCGGCGTGTA
>CAKUFB010000053.1 GCA_934647145.1 uncultured Clostridia bacterium | reverse complement strand
TGCGCCTCCCGCACCTGCGCGATCGCGCCTTCCAGCTTTTCCACGCCGTCCACGAGTTCGTAGTTCTTCCGTTCCATGACGTTCACTCCTTCATATTGTTATTCGGTATTGTATTCAGACAAGCCAGGGACAGAGCCAGGTTTTCCTGTTGATACCAGACGCCTTCGGGAATCTTCAGCGGCCTGGCCGCGAAGCTCCAGATGGTTTTCACGCCGCTTTGCGCCAGGCGGTCAAGCGTTTCCTGCGCGGCTGCCTGAGGCACGGTCAGTATGCCGATCAGCGACGGATGCTTCGCCACGTAGTCGTCCAACAGGGAGAGGGGATAGATGGGCTTGCCGCCGTCGGTCACGCCCAGCTTGGCCGGGTCGCTGTCAAAGGCGGCCAGCAGGTGAATTCCGTAGGCGTCGAAGCCGTCGTAGTCCAGAAGCGCCTGCCCGAGCTTGCCCGCGCCCACGAGAATCGCGGAGCGCTTTTTGTGACAGCCCAGCCAGTCCTCCATGTCGGCAATCAGCTCCTCCACCAGGTAACCGGTTTTCGGCTTGCCCGCGCCGCTGACGGCGCTCAGGTCCTTGCGCACCTGTACCTCGCCCAGGCCCAATGCCCGCGCGATGGCGGTTGCGGAGGTATGCGATACGCCCTGCTCCCTGAGCTGCCTGACGTGCGCCAGGTAGGTGGGGAGCCGTCCGAGCGTCGCCCGCGTCAGTCGGTATGCCACATCTGCTTCACCTCGCCTCTTCAGTCGATTCCCTTCTGACAATCCTATTGTACAGCAGATGGGCGAGCGGCGCAAGTATCAGTTGAGTATATCGGTATTGTACTTATCGATATGCCTCGTCCCGAAAACGGTGAATCCTGAACCGAGCGAAACGCGGGCTTCACAAACGGAGAAGCTGCGGCGCCTAATCCGGCATGCACTCCCGGCGCACGGCGCACAGCTGGGTGAGGAAGGCCTGGTCAAGTTCGGTCAGCCGATAGTCCCTGCGGTGGATCAGCACGTCCCGGTACACCCGTCCGGCCTCGGGGCAGGCGCGCTGAACCAGGCCGCAGCGATTGAGCAGCGCCTGGGGGATGGGGGATACCCACATGAAGGTCTCGGGGTTGTCGCTCAGCAGGCTCAGCTGGCTGGCGCGTTCATAGACGAAGATGCGCCGCGCGATATTATCGGCGAGCTCCTCCTTTTTGACCTCGGTCTGCGGCAGGGAGGGCACATAGTGGTCGGCGTGCGCGATCTCGACGTAGGGCGCGAGGTCTGCGGGGGAGAGGTCTTCCTTCGCGGCGAGCGGATGCCTCTGGCTCATGACCAGCGCGCAGGTAAATTCGGCCACCAGCTCGTAGGCGAACCCCTTTTCCTCCAGCATCTCCTTAAAGTACCGGTCGAACGCGATTCGGTAGCGCACCACGCCCAGCTTGTAGTCCTCGCACAGGATGTTCTGCACGGCGCGCATGGCGTTGGTTTCCTGGTAGTAGATTTCGGCGTGATCCTTCGTGAGCGTGCGGGAAAAGCGGGTGAAGGCCTCGGCGATGTAGCTGGCGCGCGGCACGGAAATCGAGAAGCGCTGCCGGGCGGGCATGGCGCCCTTGTAGAGCGCCTCGACCTCGTCGATCTGGCGCAGGATCTGTCGGGCGTAGTTGAGAAACTCCTCGCCCTCCGGGGTGGGAACCATGCCGCGGGCGCTGCGAACGAACAGCGTGATGCCGAGCGAGGATTCCAGTTCCTTAATCGCGCGGCTCAGGTTGGGCTGATTCATGTACAGCGCCTCGGCCGCCTTGTTCAGGGAGCCGGCCTTGGCGGTTTCCACGGCATATTTCAGGTGCAGGATATTCATGGGCACTCTCCGATCTGTCGTTTCTCCCCCCATTATATCATTAAACGCATGACCTGTCATGCCTTTTTTGAAGGTTTCGGGTGAAAATGGGCGGAAAATCTGAGGCGGCACTTGACAAACGGGCGGAAAAGGGCTAGAATAACTGCGTCAAACAGCGCGTATGCTTCAGGACGGGGCGCAATTCCCCACCGGCGGTACAGCCCGCGAGCCGCAAGGCTGACTCGGTGAAACTCCGGGGCCGACAGTATAGTCTGGACGGAAGAAGAAATTTCGTCATTCCTTCCCACACTTCAGGACGGGGCGCAATTCCCCACCGGCGGTACAGCCCGCGAGCCGCAAGGCCGATTCGGTGAAACTCCGAAGCCGACAGTACAGTCTGGATGAAAGAAGAAATCTCGTCATTCCTTCCGCTCCTGGGCGTATGCGCAGGGGTTTATTCATTTTTGAAGGAGTGACGAAGCACATGAACATGAAGCTCAAGAACCTGGTGAGAATCGCGATTCTGGCGGCCGTTTCCGCCGTGCTGGCGCTGATTCCGGGCATCCCGATCATCCCGCCGATCTACAAGCTGGACTTTAGCCTGCTGCCGGTTCTGCTGGCCGGGTTTGCGATGGGGCCGGTCGCGGGCACGCTGGTGGCGCTGATCAAGGGGGTCATCAGCCTGATCACCTCGTCCTCGATGGGCGTGGGCGAGCTGGCCGACTTCCTGATGGGCGCGGCGATGATGGTTCCCGCGGCGCTGATCTATCGGAAACACCGCACGTTCAAGGGCGCGCTGTGGAGCCTTCTGACGGGCGTTCTGTGCGCGACTGTCGCGGGCGCGCTGTGCAACTGGCTGATCCTGATTCCCTTTTACCAGGCCGCCTTCGGCCTGCCCGCGGAGGCCATCGTCGAGATGATCGCCAAGGTCGTTCCGGCGGTCGACAGCATGCTGACGCTGATCCTGTTTGCGACCGTGCCGTTTAACCTGCTCAAGGGCGTGGTGCTGTCGCTTCTGACCCTGCTTTTCTACAAACGGCTGTCCTTCCTTCTGAAGGACGCGAAATGAGGCCATGATGAAATACGAAACCCGCTCCGCCGAGGAGACCTTTTCCCTGGGCCGCGCGCTGGGCGAGCACCTGCGCGCGGGGGACATTGCGCTTTTGCACGGCGATCTGGGCGCGGGCAAATCGGTGTTCACGCGGGGGCTGGCGCGCGGCTGCGGCGTCGACGAGCCCATGCCCAGCCCGACCTTCACCCTGATGACCGCCTACAAGGGGCGCATCCCCTTTTACCACTTCGATCTGTATCGCCTGGAGGGCCCGGACGAATACTTCGAGGCCGGTCTGGACGAGTTCATCGGCGGGGACGGCGCGGCGGCGATCGAGTGGCCCGAGCAGGCCGGGCTGGCCTTTGACCAGTGCCTGGAGGTGACGATCGAGCGCGCCCCGGGCGGCGACGACGCGCGCGAGGTCACGCTGACCCCGCGCGGCCTGGGTGAACGGGAAGACGAGCTGCGCGCGGCGCTTGAGAAATGGAGGGCGAGGACATGAACATCCTGTGCATCGATACCACCGGCCCGGTCGCCGGCGCGGCGCTCATGCAGGACGGCGCGATCACCCACGAAATCACCGCCTCGCACGGCCTGACCCACAGCGAGACCTCGCTGCCCATGGTGGACGACATCCTCTCGGCGGCAAACCTTGAGCCGAAGGATATCGACCTGTTCGCCGCGGTCGCCGGGCCGGGCTCCTTCACCGGGGTGCGCATCGGCGTATGCACGGTCAAGGGGCTGGCGCACGCCTGGAACAGGCCGGTCGTGGCCGTTTCCTCGCTCGAGGCGCTGGCCACCGGCGCGTTCGGCTTTGACGGCCTGATCTGCCCGATACTGGACGCGCGCCGCGCCCAGGTGTACGCCGCCGCCTACCGCTTCCGGGAGGGCGAGCTGCCGGTCGAGGCGCTGCCCATGCAGGCCGTCGCGCTGGACGAGTTCGCCGCGCGGCTGCCCCAGGGCGAGCGCCTGCTGTTCCTGGGCGACGGGCTGAGGGTACACTTCCCCCGCCTGCGCGAGCTGCTGGGCGACCGCGCCGTCGCCGCCCCCGCGCATCTGTGCTATCTGCGCGCCGCCGCCGGCTGTTACCTGGCCGAAAAACGGGCGGCTGAGGCCGTGCCCTCCCACGCGCTGGAGCCGGTCTACCTGCGCCTGTCCCAGGCCGAGCGGGAGCGCCGGGAAAGGGAAGCGCAATGATCGAAGTCGTATTGATGACCGAGGCCGACCTCGACCAGGTCACGGCGATCGAGCAGGCCTCCTTCGACCTGGAGCCCTGGTCGCGCGACGCCTTTGAAAAGGAGCTGACCAACCCCTGCGCGAGGTACCTGCTGCTCAAGGAGGACGGCATGGTTCAGGCCTTCGCCGGCGTGTGGCTGGTCATGGACGAGGGTCAGGTCACCAACATCGCCGTGCGGCCCGAGGCCCGAGGCCGGGGCTTCGGCGAGCGGGTGACGCGCGCTCTTTTGCAGCTGTGCGCCGATTCGGGCATGAGCTACGTCACGCTCGAGTGCCGCCGCTCCAACGCGGTCGCCCAAAGCCTCTATCACAAGCTGGGCTTCATCGACGTGGGCTATCGCAAGCGCTTCTATCAGGGCGCCGAGGACGCGCTGATCATGCTCAACCAGCGCCTGCCCGAGGGCAATCCGGACAACGACCCCTTTCTCCGGCGCGAGCCGGAAGCAGAATGAACATCGCCTCCGGGACAAAAGCGTCCCGGAGGCTTTTCCGACCTGAAATTGGGAAGAAGCGCCGCGGCGGTCTCTCTTTCCGCCCCTCCGCTTGATGCGGACAGATTCGCTATATACAAGAAAAAAGCCGCACGGTAAAAACCGCTGGCTTTCGTTATTTGCCCTTTGGGACGCGCCGCCTGCCTATCGCTTCTGGCACACCTGCTCCGCGCCCTGTGCGCCGCCCATGGCCGCAAAGCGCGCGCAGCCGATCAGAGCCGCCGAGTCGGGATGGGCGCTGAGCGCCAGCGGGCAGGGAAGCTGCGCCTGAAGCCTGGGCGCGAACAGGTCGCCGGACAGCGAAATCTGGCCGCCCAGTATCAGCGCGCCGCTGCCGATTTTCGGCAGGACGCCGCCCAGCAGATCTCCCAGGTCGTCGGCCAGCTCGTCGAACACCTGAGCGGCCGCGCGGTCGCCCAGGCGCGCCTTCTGCGCAATTTCCTTCACGTCATCCGTGCCGTCGGCGCCCGCCTTTTTTGCGTAGGACGCGCGAATGGCCCGGCGGGAAATGTAGTCCTCGACCGTGCCCGCGCGGAAGGAACGGTTCCACAGCACCACGGCGGGCGTGCGGGTCTCGTCCACGAGCACCCTGCCCTTCTTCATGCAGGCGAAGCCGAACCCGGTGCCCAGCATCACGCAGGCCGGGTCGACCAGCTCCTTGCGCAGCTCGCCCAGGATGAACGCGGTCGAGTCGTGCAGGAAATCCACCGGCACGTCGCCCAGCTCGCCCTGCACCCAGGGCCGGATGGGCAGGCCGTAGATCGCCGGGAACTTGTGCCGCATCCTGGACATGCCCGCGGCAAAGTCGAACGGGCCGGGCGTGGAAACGCACACCCTTGAGATGTTTACGCCCAGGCTCTGCGCGATCTCCAGCGCGTTTTTGCTCAGCTGCCGCCAGGAATCCTCGATCTGGCGCGCGCTGCCCTCGGCCTGCACCGCGATCTGCAGGCAGGGCGAAACCATGTCGCAGGAGCGGGTCATCAGCCCATACTTGAAATTCGTGCCGCCCGCGTCAATCGCGAGCATAACGCTTTGCATAATATCCTCCTCAGGCATCGCGGCCGTTACTTGAAATCGCCGAAGGTCAGGATCAGCGGATAGTCCCTGAGCGGCAGGTTGAGCAGCGTCAGACCCGTGCCGTGACCCTTCTCCTGCGCCTCGATCATGCTCTCGGGCACCTCGTAGACGCTGCCGTCCATCGGGTCGATCAGGCGGATCGGGCCGGGCAGCGAGGCGGCCTTGAAGCTCTCCGTGCCCTCGTAGTCGGTGGTCATCAGATCGGCCGCGTACCAGTAGCAGAAGGCATACGCGCCGTCCTTCTCAAAGCCGGCGGTCATCAGCGCGTCGCCCTGATAGTCGGTTCCGAACAGGCGCTTCGAGTCGCGCCAGGAGCGGAAGATGGGCAGCTCCAGCGGCCGCGCGTTGTCCGAGAACAGCGCGCACAGCGTCTGATAGGCGAAATAGGCCTGCTTGGGGGAAT
The DNA here is from genome assembly GCA_934647145.1 of uncultured Clostridia bacterium. Classification (GTDB taxonomy): domain Bacteria; phylum Bacillota; class Clostridia; order Christensenellales; family Aristaeellaceae; genus CAKUFI01. The sequence goes on along the minus strand of CAKUFB010000053.1, from coordinate 6,712 downwards.
AGTCGCCGGTCGAGAAGCCGTTCTCGTCAAAGTCGGCGCGCAGCACGCCGAAGTAGCCGTAGTCCAGGTAGCTCGCTTTGTCGCCCACGGTGCCGTTGAGCGCCTCGATCATGTCCACGCAGGTGAAGTGCGAGGTGAAGGTCACTTCGCTGGACAGGTCGGCCACGCGCTGGCGCAGCAGATACTTGGCCTGCTTGCGCTCGGTCCACGCGCCGCCGCGCAGCGCGCCCGCGCCCCTGGACGAGGACTGCGTGCCCGATTCGCCCTGGATGATCTCCACCCTCGGGTTGTAGCGGTTGATCAGCGCGCGCAGCGCCCTGATCTCCTTCACGGAGTCCAGCTCGTTGGCGCGATACCGGTGGAAGGACACCGCGTCCACATAATCGGCCATGCCCGCCTCGAACATCTCGTTGAAGTAGTCCAGGCGGATGCCGCACAGCGTGCCGCCGATGGCTTTGGCCTCGGGATCGGCTTCCTTAATCGCCTTGGCCGTGTCGATGTTGAAATAGGCGGTCTCGGTCGCGTTCACGCCGTGCTTCCAGCAGTGGCGGCCGTCCGGCTCATTCCAGATTTCGTACCACTTCACGCGCCCCCTGAAGTGGGTTACCAGCGCGGCCACGTAGTCGCGCCAGGCCTTCTTCTCGCGCTCGCTGAAGATGGGCGGGCAGCCGACCGCGCCGAACACGGTCTTGGCCATATCGGTGTACAGGTCGTTTCCGTAGCACAGGTCGATCCACGGCTCCATGCCGCGCGCGATCAGGTTGTCCACGATCGAGTCGATCCAGGAAAAGTCGTACACGCCCTCCTGCCGCTCGGTGCGCTGCCAGCCGGACTGGATGCGCACCAGCTTCACGCCGATTTTGCTCAGCTTGTCATAGGCCTTTTCGGGGTCGAACACGTTGCGGTCGAGCTTCTCAAAGCCGATACCCAGGCGGCTTTCGCGGATTTCGGACGCGCACTTGGGCGCGACCGCGCCGATTTTCTTCAGTCGTTCCATTTTCCGATTCCTCCATTACTCCAACACTTCATTCGGAGACCTACATTTCTCTTATCTTTTCCATTTCGTGGATCATAGTACTTTCCGGGAGAGCTCGAGAGGGGCCTTTCTTAGAAAGGCCGCCTCTCGAACGTTCCCTACCGTTCCCCCAGCGGCGCGAGACTGTACTCGGCGCCCTGGAGCCATTCGCAGCAGTTGTGCGGGCGGGCCAGGCCGAAGAAGAGCTCGCCGGGCGCGCCGGGCAGCACCTCGATTTCGACCTGGTTCCAGCCGCCGTGTCCCTTGATGGTGGTCAGATCGACGGTGGTCTTGCCGCGGTGATAGGCGGGCACGTAGAAGCTGCCGTCGGTGACGAGCACCTCTTCGCCGTTCATGCGCACCTTCAGCGCGTGCTCGGACATCGCGCCCAGCTTCACCGGCATGTTCACATTGGCCTTGAGCGCGGTTCTGTACAGGTAGTGTCCCTCGGGCACCGCCTGGAACACCGCGTGCGCCTCGACGACCTCCGTCTTGCCGGTGTCCAGGTTGGTGCGCAGCCACGGGATGGTCACGGGCAGGTCGCCCGTCACGCTGAAGCGCACGCCGCTTTCCAGCGTAAAGTCAAAGTCAATGGGGTTGCTGCGCGCGCGGCGCTTGGCCATCTCGCCCGGCACGACGCAGAAGCAGAACTGCTCGCTCTGGGCGGGGGAGAGGGAAAAGTCGAAGCCCCTCGGCTCGACCAGCCAGCCCTCCGGCACGCTCAGCGTGAACCGGCCGCGCAGGGGCGCATCGCAGGGATTGCGCAGCGCCAGGCGGAACACGCCCTCGGTCTTCGGCGCGAGCGATACCTCCTCGGGATAGATCAGCCGCGCGCACAGCGGGGTGACGGCCAGCAGCGATTCGTGCGGGCAGTCCATCTCGTCCGCGGCGTGCGTGTCGCTCGTCCAGGGCGCGTGCATGGGCGGCAGTGCGTCCTCCCCCTCGGGCAGGCCGGTCAGGCGCACCGCCGAGCCGTAGTATTCGAGCGCCTGCGCGGCCGTCGCGGCCACCAGGTCGCTGAACTCGCCAATGGTCTCCGGCTCATGCAGGCCCATGATGCTCGAGGAAAGCACCAGCTTGTCCCCGATCGGGCGCAGCCAGTTTTCGGTGATCGCCTCCGGGTGGATGATGCCCAGGATCGAGCCCAGCGTGGCGGCGGTGCAGTCGGTGTCATAGCCCAGGCCGGCCGCGATGCAGATGGCGCGGCTGAAGTCGCCCTCCGAGGCCAGCCAGGAGATCAGGATCAGGCACAGGTTGATGGTCACGTCCGTCCAGTTCTGCACGTAATAGTCGCGCAGCAGCAGCTCGCGGGCGGCGTAGGGGTCGCGCGTCTCCGCCCAGTAGGAGAAGCTGTCCCGCAGCCCCCTGGCCAGGCGGCAGTCCTCGGGCAGGAAGCGTAGCCCGGTCTCCACGAGCTTATGCAGGTCGCTCTCCGCGAACGCGGCGCTCTCCACCGCGGTCAGGAACAGGCAGGCGTGTAGGCCGTCGGCGTAATGGTCGGTGCAGGCGTCCTCGCGCGCCAGCCGCACCGCCAGCTCCGGATCGCCCGGGGCCAGGCAGGCCCACAGCTCGCTGCGGATCGCCGCGCCCATGCCCGCGTAAAACTTGTTGCAGAAATAGCCGGACAGCGGAGCCAGCCGCCCCAGCGCCACGTTCCAGCGCGCCGCGCCGTACTCGTCCGGGCCGGCGTCCTGCAGGTGATTCCACATCGTCGAGAGGTGATACCGGTTGACCGGCAGGCCGTACCTGCGCACGATCTCCAGGTCGATGATCTGCAGGTCGAGGTCGTCGTTGGGCAGCATCTCGGTCGGATCGGGCTCGTAGCCGGTCAGGCGGCGCGTGGACAGGTCGCCCTCAAACGGCATGCCCAGCGTGCCGCCCACCGCCTTGCCGGTGTAGCAGCCCCAGACGCGCCTGCGGTATTCCTGATAATCCATCGATTGACTCCTTTCGGCAGGCGGCATTCGCCCGCGTTCATTGGAAAGCGGAAAAACGCCGGGGAGGGAGAGCGTCCCTCTCCGGCACGGGGTCGAAGATTATACCTCGGTGTATTCAAAGTTCATCATCATGGCGAAGTCGCGCAGGGCGGCCTGGCAGTCGCCGTCGACGATGCCGTAGTGCTGGGTCACGCCGATGTTCAGCAGCTTGCCGAACAGCTCCTCGCAGCTCTCCCCGATCGGGCGGAAGCGGCTGTGAGAGTAGGTGGCCAGGTGATGCTCGGTGGGCAGCGCCTCGACGCGGGTGGAGACCAGCTGGAACCTGCCGGTCTGCTGCGAGCAGTGCAGCATGGTCTTTTCGCCGGCCGGGAAGGTGTACCAGGCAAACGGCGCGCCGGCGTACTTCCACTTGGTCTTGGCGAAGCGCACGTCGGAGGAAATCTTGCACCTGCCGCGCGGGTCGGTGTAGTCGTTGGGGCCGGCGTGACCGCCCTCGAAGGTGTCGGTGGGCTTGTCGATGTGGAAGGGCTCGATGTAGTTGACCTGACTGCCGGTCAGCAGCTTGAGCAGGTAGCAGGCCACGCCGCTGCCCACGTCGCCCTCGGGCACCACCATCGTGCCCTTGCAGGCGGGGGTGGGCCAGAAGCCGGGGCGCAGGCCGACGTACTTGAACATCATCGTGTCGATGTCGTTGAGTACCAGCAGGTCGAGGTTATACGCCTCGGCCATGCGCTCCATGCCCATCGTCGCGCGCACGGAGGCCAGGAACTTCACGTCGTCCACATTGGGCAGCACCTCGTATTTCGAGGCGATTTCGTTCTTGACGGCGGTCGCCTCCTCGACCGAGACCGCCGAAATGTACTCGGTCAGCTCGGCGATCGACAGGAAGCGCAGCTCCGGGCCCAGCTGCTGGAACACGGAGTACGGGTCGACGTAGGTGCTCCACATGACCTCGTTGTAGCTGGCCAGCAGGCCGAAGGTGCCGTCCTTGAGCAGGGCGCGGGCGCGGGCGGCGTTGCCGAAGGTCTTCGCGCGCCTGATCACGTCGTCCCAGGTGCCGATGGCGCGGGCCATCATCGGGCGGTTAAAGCGGGTGGCGGAGCCGCTGGCCTCGAGCGAGCCGACCAGGCCGCCGCAGCACAGGTACTCGGCGAACTCGTCGTCGTCGTGGGTGTCGCCCAGCTCGATCCGGTCGCGCATGCGGTGCATGAACAGGATGGGGCAGGGGGGCATGTCGCGCAGGAAGCGAATCCAGTGGAAGTCCTCGGCCCAGGACAGGTAGATGGCCAGCACGTAGTCCACCTTCGCCCCCACGAACGCGTCGATGGCGCGGCGCACGTCGTCCGCGTTGTAGGTCACGCCGGTGAAGGTCACGTCGGCGATGGTCTTGCAGGACTCGACCATCCACTCGGCCTCGCACCGCTTGCGCTCGAGGTAGGAGCCGCGCGCGGTGCCCTCGCCCAGCTTGGTGAAGCGCTCGGGCGCGAGCAGGAACAGACCCATTTTCGGCTTGCGTTTAATATCCAGCATAGTATGTATCCTCCTGAAGTGAAAGTTTTCTGCAGATACTATAGCACAATCGGGGCGAAAGTGCAATAAAAAACTTTCAAAATCCAAAAATACTTCTGCTGAATTATTTCGAATCCCTCTTGCTTTTTGCGCTGGGCCGGGTTAAAATAAAGACGCAGAATCAACAGGACACGAGGAGGATGACATGAAGACGCTGCAGGGAAAAACCATGCGCTACGCGCTCAACGAACACGGACAGGCGGTTTCGGTCTATAACCGGCTGACCTGCCACGAATACGTCTATGAACCGGCGGACATCTGGAAGATCATCTATTCCGAGGGCACAGAGCGGGTCGAGATCCCGATCTGGGCGCAGGGCCAGGCCTTTACCCGCACCGAGGAGGAAAACGGCTTCACCCTGACCTACGACTCGCTCAGGGGCGACGGACGGCAGGTGAATTTCGCGCTCAGGCTGCATTTTGCGATGACCGACGAGGGGCTGACCGTCGTGGCCGAGGCCGAAAACCATGACGAGCGGGCGAAGCTCATCGAGCTGCAGCTGACCCCGGTCGCCGGGCTGCGCTCGCTGTCCGGCACGCCGGAAAACGACTACATCGCCTGGCCGGACGACCTGGGCAAGAAGGTCAGAAATCCCGCCTATAACGACCTGTCCACCTACGCGGGCTTCCGCAAGTACGAGCGGCACGACCAGTTCCACACCGACATGGACGCGCTGTACGGCCGCTGCTCGATGCAGTGGTACGACTGGTATAATGAAGGCGAGGGCCTGTACTGCGCCTCCGAGGACGCGGATCATCAGGCGCTGTGCCTGCACGTCGAGCGCGACGTGAAGCTCAACCTGCTGAGAATGGGCTTCATCCGCTATCCAATGCTGGAAAAGGGCGAGAAATGGACGGGCGCGCCGCTGGTGTTTAAGCCCCATCTGGGCGACTGGCACGCCGGCGCGAGGATGTACCGCGCCTGGATGGACAAAGAAGGCGGCTTTATCGCGCCCGACCGCCCCAAATGGTGCCAGGATTTCAAGGGCTGGCTGCGCGTCATCATGAAGCAGCACCACTGTGAAATCAACTGGGACTACAGCCAGATCCCCGCGCTGTACGACGAGCTGGAGGAAAACGGCTTCGACACGCTGTTCCTGCTGGGCTGGGAAAAGGGCGGCTTCGCCCGGATGTGGCCCGACTATATCGTCGATGACCGCATGGGCGGCGAGGAAAAGCTGCGCGAGGGCATCGAATACGTACACAAAAAGGGCGGCAGGGTGCTCATGTTCCTGAGCTACTCGCTGATCGACTACCGCAGCGACTTCTACCTCAAGGAGGGCGGCGCCGAGGCGACCATGAAGTCGATCTGGGGTCTGGACATTCCCTTTGCCGAAACCTACTGCGGCGAGGGCACCTACCGCAAGATCGGCAACCCGCCCATGCCCATGTACCGCGCCTGCCCGGGCAGCGAGCTGTGGCAGAAAAAGATGATCTGGGCGGCCCGGCAGTGCATGGAGCTGGGCGCGGACGGCGTGCTCTACGACCTGGGCGGCCTGGAGCCCTTCTTCTGCTACGCCAGGAACCACACCCATAAAAAGCCCTCTCAGGCCAATGAAAGCAAGGCGCGCCTGTTCGCCGAGCTGCGCAGGGTGGTCAGGAGCTACGGCGAAGACAAGGTCATCCTGATGGAGCACAATGTGGACGTCTACGGCATGAGCATGGACGCCGCACAGGGTCACGCCACCCATCCGGAACGGCGCTATATGGATCCCACTTCCTATAAGGAAAATCCCGACGCGTGGAAGCAGGACTCGACCCTGCGCGAGATGTACCGCTACACCTTCCCCGAGCTGGTCATGACCAACCGCGAGTGCGGCGAGGACGAGAATCACTACCGCGCCTATGCCGGCTACTCCTTCCTGCTCGGCCTGCGCTTCGACATGACCATCTGGCGCTGCTGTGGTTCCCTCAAGGATATCCCGAACTACGCCGCCTACCTCAAACAGCTCAACGCCGTCTCCACCGAGTACGCCGAGTTCGTGCACGAGGGTCGCTTCGTCGATACAGACGGCTTCACGGCCTCCAACCCCTGCGTGCTGGTCAAGGGCTGGCGCAGCGCGAAAGACGAGCTGGGCTTTACCCTATGGAATTACACCGACCAGGCTCAGACGACCCGCATCACTTCCGATGACGGCCAGACGATCGAGGTGACCGTCGCACCCGAAACCGCGACCGCGGCGAGGTTCTGA
>CAKUFB010000052.1 GCA_934647145.1 uncultured Clostridia bacterium | reverse complement strand
ACCCACGAGCCTGTCGGCTCGCAGGGAAGCGATTCCCTGAAGGGAATCGCATAGACGGGCGGCTGCGGCCGCCCGGAATCGCCCCGCCGCATGGCGGTTCCACGACCGCTATCTTGCTGCCGCGCACCCTATCGCCAGGCTGTGTGCTGTTCAGGAGCCGCCCCCAGTTAGCCCGAGGCGGGCAGCGCCCGCCCAACAATTCGCAAGGAAGCTTGTGGATTCGCAGACCTTGGCCGCTCCAATTGATGGCGGCCAATGGTCGTCGCTAGAACCGGCGGCAGCAAGTGGAGCCGGGCACTGCCCGGTAATCCGCAAGGAAGCTTGTGGATTCGCAGACCTTGGCCGCTTCAATTTATGGCGGCCAATGGTCGTCGCTAGAACCGGCGGCAGCAAGTGGAGCCGGGCACTGCCCGGTGCGTGCAGGCACAGCCAGCAAAGGAGGTTTTGACATGACGAAAACGCCCATCGCCTGCCTGATCTACGACTTCGACAAGACGCTTTCCCCGCGCGACATGCAGGAGTACGGCTTCCTGCCCGGCCTGGGCATACCGCCCGAGCAGTTCTGGGCCGACTGCCGGCAGGCCGCGCTGAAGCACGAAATGGACTCCGTGCTGTCCTACATGTACATGATGTGCGAGCGGGCGCGGGGGGTCATGCCCCTGACGCGGGAGCTGCTGGAGAAGCAGGGTCAGAGCGTGGAGTATTTCCCGGGCGTGGAGAGCTGGTTTTCGCGGGTGAACGCCTACGGCCGCTCGATCGGGCTGACGGTGGAGCACTACATCGTCTCCTCCGGCCTGCGCGAGATCATCGAGGGCTCCCGCATTGCCAAGGAGTTTCACGCCATCTTCGCCGCGTCGTTTGCCTACGGGCCGGACGGCGTGGCCTGCTGGCCCTCCACCGCGGTCAACTACACCAACAAGACGCAGTACCTGTTCCGCATCAACAAGGGCATACTGGACGTGACCAACGACGTGGACCTGAACAACTTCACGCCGGAGGATCGCCGCCGCATTCCCTTCCGCAACATGATCTACCTGGGCGACGGGCTGACCGACGTGCCCAGCATGAAGATGATGCGCGCCAAGGGCGGCTTTTCGATCGCCGTGCACCCGCCGATGTCCACCCGCACGGTGGACGACATGCTGACCCAGAACCGCGTCGACTTCGCCATCGAGGCCGACTACTCCGCGGGCAGCGAGATGGAGCGCACCGTGCAGGCGCTGCTTCGCCAGATTCGCGCGGTGGACGAGTGCGCCCGCCTGCACGCCAGGCACCTGGACGACGCGCGCACCCGCATTGCCGGGCGCTCCCGCACCGCGCTCAGCGGCGAGGTCGGCTGGATCGGCCGCACCGACGAATAGCCCGGCGCTTTTTCTCAGGCACAGCAAAGCCGTCCCCGGCGTTTCTCGCGTCAGGGACGGCCTTTTTTGCGCGCTTCAGCGGATTTCCTGCTCCAGCTCGTCGAACACGCGCGCGGAGAAAAACTCGCCCAGCGACATGTCCAGCCCGTCGCACAGCTTCTTGATCACGTTGATCGACAGCTCCTTGCGCCGCCCGTCCAGCATGCTGTACACCGTCGAGGGCGTGACCCCCGCGCGCACCGCCAGCTCGTTGGCGCGCATTTTCCGCTCGCGCAGGATCTCCTCGAACCGCGCCACCACCGCTTCCTTGACCGTCATCGCATCTTCGGTTATCTCCCCGCCAGCTTCTCGATGGCGTGGGCCATGATCTTGGCGCTCAGGAGCAGCTTGTCGATGTCCACGAACTCGTCGGGCATGTGGCAGGGGTCTGCGTCGCCCGGGAAGTTGATGCCGAAGGCGACGGTGTTGGGCATGGTCTGGGAGTAGGTGCCGCCGCCGATGGCGATGGCCTTCGCGGGCAGGCCGGTCAGGTCGTGGTACACCTCGAGCAGGCCGCGAACCAGCCGGTGATCCTCGGGCACGTAGTGTACCGGGTGGCCGCCCTCGCGCGACACGCTCAGCGGCGTGCCGGTCAGCGCCATCACCATCCGGCCGCACAGGTCGGGCTCGGCCGCGCACAGCGGGTAGCGGATGTCCAGGTGCGCGCGCAAGACCTGGCCGTCGTAGCGCAGAAGGCCCAGGTTGCAGGTCAGCGCGCCGCTCTTCTCGTCGCTCATGGCGATGTTCAGGGACTTGCCGTCGCCCTCCAGGCCCAGCTTGTCGGCCAGCGCCGCGATGGCCTGCGCGCTGCCGCCGCCCGCGTTCAGCTCGCGAAGCGCGATCAGCAGCAGGCCCGCCGCGTTCACGCCCAGGTGCGGCATCGAGGCGTGCGCGCCCACGCCGGTGGCCTCGAGCCGCGCGCGGCCGCTGCCCAGGTCGGTTGCCCGTACCTTCAGCCCCTTTTCAGTAAGCAGCGCGTTCATCTCGGCGGCGCTGACGGTTGCCGTGCCCACCTCGGCCGTTGCCGTGCCGGGCACCACGTTCACGCGCTCGCCCGCGTGCAGGCTGTAGACCGGGATGCGGGCGGAGGCTTCGTCGCCGCCCTGCGCGCTCAGCGCCACGTGCAGGCCGCCCTTCTCGATGTTGATCAGCGGGAACTCCGCGTCGGGCGAGAAGGCGTAGTCCGGCACCCTGCGATGCTCGCGGTAGTACTTCATGTCGCCCATGCCGTTTTCCTCGTCGCAGCCCAGAATCAGCTGCACGCCGTCCCTGAGCGCCACGCCCGCGTCCCGCACCGCGCGCATCGCGAACAGCGCCGCCACCGCCGGGCCCTTGTCGTCCGCCGTGCCGCGGCCGTACAGCCTGCCGTTTTCGATTTCGCCGCCGAAGGGCGCGTGCGTCCAGCCCTCGCCGGCCGGCACGATGTCCAGATGCGCCAGGACGCCCATCGTCTGCTCGCCCGCGCCCAGCTTCACCACGCCGGCGTAGCCCTCTACGTCCTCGGTCTCAAAGCCCAGCTTCTGCGCGTCGGCGAGCGCCGCGTCCAGCATGCCGCGCACCGCCGGGCCAAAGGGGGCGTTCGGGGCGGGCGCGCTCTCGTCCGCCTGGCTGTCGATGGCGATCCAGCGCCGCAGCGTCTCGATCAGCTCGTTCCTCCAGCCGTCGATCAGCCGGTCAATTTTCTCGTTGTACATGGTATCATCCTTCCTTTCATGTTCGTTGATGTGTGTGTCTTTTCAGTGCCTGTCATGCAAGAACTGCGTTTCTTCAGAGAGAATATGTTTTTCTTGCATGTGCTTTTCGTGAGGGGTCTGGGGAGAGGCTTTTCTCAGAAAAGCCGTCTTCCCAGCGTTTTCCTACGTTTCCTCCCCGTGCAGGGCGCGCCAGATGAGCGCGGCGGTCTTTTCGGAGACGCCGTCGACCTGGCACAGCGCCTTTTCGTCGGCGGCGAGCAGCTCCTGGATGGTGGTGAAATGGGTGAGCAGGGCGCGCTTTCGGGCGGGGCCTATGCCTGGAATCGCGTCCAGGCGGGAGGAAAGCGCGGCGGAGGAGCGCAGCGAGCGGTGGTGGGTGATGGCGAAGCGGTGAGCCTCGTCGCGCAGGCGCTGGATGAGGTGGAGCGCCTCGCTGTGCCGGTCGAGGAAGATCGATGTCTCTTCGTCGGGCAGCACGATTTCCTCCACGCGCTTGGCCAGGCCGAACATCGGGACGCTCAGGCCGCACTCGCGCATCGCCTCGAGCGCCGCGTTCAACTGCCCCCTGCCGCCGTCGATCAGGATCAGGTCGGGCAGCTCGGAGAACTTGCCGCCGGCCGGGTCGAGGCCCTGAGACAGGCGCTCCTCGCGCTCCTTTTTGCCGTGGGTCAGGCGGCGGGTGATGACCTCGCGCATGCTGGCGAAGTCGTTCGGCCCCTCGACGGTGCGGATGCGGAAGATGCGGTAATCCTTGTTCGAGGAAAGTCCGCCCTTCATGACCACCATCGAGCCGACCGACTGCGCGCCCTGGGTGTTGGAGATGTCGTAGCCCTCGATGCGCAGGGGCAGATTGTCGATCCCCAGCGCCTCCTGCAGCTCGCGCAGCGCGCCCAGCGTGCGGGAATAGGCGTTGGCCAGGCGGCGTTCGCGCTTGAGCGCCGCGTCGCGCAGGTTCTTCATCGCCATGTCCACCAGCTGGCGCTTTTCGCCGCGCTGGGGCTGGGTGATGACCACCTTGCGGCCGCACTTTTCGGACAGCAGCGGGGCGAGCGTCTCCACCTCGGCGACCGGCTGGCCGATCAGGATTTCACGCGCGGGCATGTGATCCTCGCCGTAGTACTGCAGCATGAAGGAGAGCAGGATTTCGTCCTCGGGCTCGTCGCCCGCCCGCTCGATCACGTGCAGCTCGCTGCCGATCATCTTGCCGCCGCGCACCAGCAGCATCTGCACCAGCGCGTCCTCCTGCTGGCGCTGGGTGACGATCACGTCCTGATCGCCGCCCCCGGCCACGATGGCCTTCTGCTTCTGCATGATCTGCTCCACGGCGGCGATGCGGTCGCGGTACACGCCCGCCTTTTCGTACTGCATCTGCGCCGCGGCTCCCTTCATCCGCTCGGTCAGCTCGCGCAGGATGGGCTTTTCGTCGCCCTCCAGGAAGCGGATCACCCGCCCGATCAGCTCGCGGTAGGCTTCGGGGGTCACATTGCCCGTACACGGCCCCACGCACTGGCCGATCTCGTACTGCACGCAGGGGCGCGTCGGCCTGTCCGGGGAAATCGCCCGGCGGCAGGTGCGTATCGGGAACACCAGCCGCACCACGTCCAAAAGCTCCCTGACCACCGTCGCACTGAAAAACGGGCCGAAGTAGCGCGCGCCGTCCTTTTCGGGCCTGCGCACCAGGTCGACCGTGGCAAAGTCCGCCTTCGGGTCGATGCGGATGTAGGGGTAGTGCTTGTCGTCCTTGAGCAGGATGTTGTACCACGGCCGGTGCAGCTTGATCAGGTTGCATTCGAGGATGAGCGCCTCCAGCTCGCTGTCCACCAGCACGACGTCGAAGTCGTCCACCTTTTCGACCATCGCGCGCACCTTGGGCGTGTGGTCGCGGCTGCTGTGAAAGTACTGGCTGACCCGGTTTTTGAGGTTCTTCGCCTTGCCCACGTAGATGATTTTTCCATGGGACTTCATCAGGTAGCAGCCGGGCGAATCGGGCAGCGAGCGCAGCTTGAGAGAAAGCTCCCCGGTCATGGCTTCACATCCCTTCTCAGCCGCTCGGCCTGCTCCTGCGTCGGCGCAGTTTCGGCGTAGCGCGCCTGCTCGTAGAGCGAGGCGACCTCCTCCTCGGAGGCGCTGCCGCGCGGAAGCTGAGAGGCGGCCTCGCGGATGGTCAGACTGGACAGGCCGTCGCCCGCCTTTTTGTACATGCGCCGCACGACATAGCGCACCTTTTCGCGCGCGTCCATCTCCGTCCACTTCTTTTCGCGCCGGGTGAGCCGCTCCAGCCGCTTTTTCAGCTCGTCCTTCACGCCGCGGCTCATCTCGCCCCAGTCCAGGCTCTCCTGCTCGTCCACGTAGTCCTCGCCCAGGCTCTTCGTCACGCCGCGCAGCTTTTCAAGCAGCCGCAGCACGCCCTTTCTGATCAGCCTGTACACCCTGACGCCCAGCCAGACGAGCGCCGCCGCCGCCAGGATAAACGCCAGCGCGATCAGGAACTTCTCGGTGTACTTCCAGAACGCGCCGGTCTCTCCGCCCTCCATCAGGCCGGACAGGTCGCCGCCGCCCCCGCCGCCCGAGCCGCCGCTCTCGCCGCCCAGAAACAGGTTGGTCAGCCACACGAACACCTCCCAGATCCAGGTCAGCGCCGCCTTTGCCGCTGTGCTCGCCGCCTGCCGGATGCGGTCGAAGTACAGGATGACCGCGCCCAGAGCCGCAAAGCATAAGAGAATTACGCGGTTGCGCCGCAGCAGACGCGCGCTGGGCCGTCCGCTCCTTCGGCTGGCCGCGCCGTTCGTGAGCGCCTGCTCGTTGAGAAACAGCGCCGCCGCGGCCAGAAACGCCAGCCCCAGCACGTACAGCGCCCGGGTGAGCGCCGGGTTCTTTTCGAAGGCCAGATATACGCTCGCCGCCAGGTAAATCGCAAACCCGGTCGCGCAGGTGGTTGAGACCCGGTTCTGCTCGTCCAGCACCAGCATCAGCGCGAAGGGAAGGAGAATTGCGCTGAGCAGTCCCTGAAGCGCCCGCCTGACCAGGCCGGCCTGCGCCAGCGCCGGGATGGGCAGAAGCGCCGTTCCCAGCGCGAGACCCAGCATGCACAGCGCGCACAGCGGCGCGCGCAGCGGCTTTTTGCGACTCTGCGCGTCCTCGGCCAGAAAGCGGCTCTCGCTCTCGGTCTCGAAGCGGTGCACGGTGGGCTGCGCGGGTTCGACATGCCTGATTTTGCCGCCCACATGGCCCGGAACCAGGCTCAGCAGAAACGCGACCGGCACGTCGAGCGCCAGCAGGGTAAACGCCGCGGGCAGGCTGCCCAGCAGGCTCCACCCGCCGATCAGCGCCACCGGCGCAAAGCTCAGGCAGAATAAAAGCGCCAGCGCCAGCTTATGAAGCAGTCTGCGCATCGCGTTTCCCCCTTTCCAGGCGCAAAAGCGTGGCCGAGTTGCCGTTTCGGGTCAGTCTGGCCATGCGCGCGCGGAGCTCCTCGCTGTCATACGTGGACAGGATCACCACGTCGATTCCCTTTTCCAGGCACAGTTCGTCCAGGAAGGTGTTGAAGCTGGTTTCGCGGTGAATCAGCAGCCTCGCCATCGTGCCCAGCAGGATGTTGGCCTGCGCCTGAGAGCGCCGGGCGGGAACGAACACGGTCTTGCCCTGTCCCTTTTCGCCGATCAGGCAGGCGTTCGACGCGAAGCCCGCCTCGACGCCCGCGCCCAGCGCGCGCATGCACAGCGTGGCCGCGATGCGAAGGCCCTGCTCCACGCCCTCCTGCTCGTAGTCCATCAGGTCGCCCCACTGCTTTTCGCTGGTCTGCACGTTCAGCACCACCATCACGCGCGGGTCGGCGGTGTAGTCGCGCACCTTGACCTGCAGCGTGCCCATCCGGGCGGTGGCGCGCCAGTGTATGTCCCGCAGCGGGTCGCCCGGGCGGTAGTCGCGTATGCCTGCCGTCAGAAACGGGTCGGGCATGATCCAGCGGCGCACGGTCAGCTCGCCCTGCCAGCGGGTGCTGGGGGTGGCCAGCTCCTGCTCGGAGAGTATGCGCGGGTAGACGTCCAGCTCGCAGGGCAGCGTCAGCTGGCGGCTCTTTACGCTCAGGCCCACCAGGTCGCCCGCCGTCAGCGCCACTGAGCCCACGTCGTAATGGCCGCGCTTGAGGCAGGTGACCTCGTGACGGCGCGTGACCTGGTACATCGGCCCCAGGAAGAACGCCGAGCGGTGATACTGCTGCGCCGCGATTTCCCGTTCCTCGTCCGCGCCGCCGCGGCCGAACCGCAGAAACGGCGAAATGCGCGACTCCACCCGCAGCCAGGGTACCGGAAAGGGCTTGGCGTTGCGGATGACCTCGATCAGCTCGACCGTCTCGCCCTCATAGGCGGTCGCACGGCTGAAGCGGCGGGTGTAATGGATGCGCCGCAGGTTGGTCAGCGAGAACAGCAGGCTCTGAAGCACGGCCAGCGCCCCCGCCACCACCAGAATCCACAGCACGCTCACCGCATCACGCCCTTTCGGGGGACTCGGTCGGGGCAGTGATCGCGGCGAGGGATTCCTTCACCACGTCTTCCGCCCGCGCGCTGCGCCCGAACAGGCCGCTGAGTATGATGCGGTGGGCCAGCACCGGCACGGCGAGCGCCTTCACGTCGTCCGGGGTCACGAAGTCGCGCCCCTTCACCAGCGCATAGGCCTGGCAGGCGCGAAGCAGCGACAGCATGCCGCGGGGACTGACGCCGGTCGCAACCGACGGCATCTCGCGCGTCTTTTCGCACAGCGCGACCATGTATTCGCGCACCGGCTCGGAGACGTACGCCCCGGTAAACAGCCGCTGCGCCTCGCGGATCTCCTCGGCCGAGGCGACAGGGGTCAGCTCGGCGAGCGGGTTGTCCTCGATAAAGCGATTCAGGATGTCCAGCGCCTCCCGCGTGGTGGGATAGCCGGGGGTCAGCTTCATCAGGAAGCGGTCCAGCTGCGCCTCGGGCAGCGGAAAGGTGCCCTGCGTCTCCAGCGGGTTCTGCGTCGCCACCACCAGAAACGGCTCGCTCAGCGGCCGCGTCACGCCGTCCACCGTCACCTGCCGCTCCTCCATGCACTCCAGAAGAGCGCTCTGCGTGCGGGGGGTGGCGCGGTTGATTTCGTCGGCCAGCAGCACGTTGGTGAAAACCGGGCCGGGTTTGAATTCGAACTCGCCCCTGCGCGCGTCGTAGACCGACAGGCCGGTCACATCCGAGGGCAGCAGGTCGGGCGTGAACTGAATCCGCGAAAAGCCGCAGGACAGCGACTTCGCCAGCGATTTGGCCATCACCGTCTTGCCCGTGCCCGGCACGTCCTCGAGCAGCACGTGTCCCCGCGCGATCATCGCCGTGAGCAGCAGCTCCACCGTGTCCCGCTTGCCCACGATCACCCGTCCGATCTGATCCGCCACCTTTTTTGCCAGTACCTGAATGTCCTTTCGTTCCATCCGTATAACTCCCTTCTTTTCCGTCGAGGTAGTCGATTGGTTGATCGCTTGCAGGCATTGCCGAAACCAGTCCGCTTGTAGCCCGCCCGGCTGGGGGAGGCTCCGCTACGCTTCGCGCTCCCCCAGACCCCCACCGAAGTTTGCGCGCTGACGACCGGATAGCGGCCGTGGAAGCGCCATGCGGCGGGGCGATCCTTCGGGCGGCCGCAGCCGCCCGTAAAACGCGATTCCCTTCAGGGAATCGCTTCCTTGCGGCCCCTTGGGGCCGTGGGTGGGGTCTGGGGAGGCGCGGCCGTTCAGGCCGCCCTCCCCAGCTCCCCGCATCCGCGGCGGCATCGCCGCCGCGGATGCGGCTGCTGTGCCGTGCGTCTTTTTCGGGATGCACGCACCTGCCGGTCGCCTGCCCTGCCCTTCAGGCAAGAATCACGCTCGTCCTGAGATGCTATCCTTTTCTTGCAGGTGCTTTCCGGGAGGGGTTTGGGGAGGCGCCTTTTGAAGTTCGGCGGCCGCCCCAACGTTCCCCCCTCACCCCAGCAGCTCGATGGCTCTGGCGAGGGCTTTGCCGCCCAGGCGCGCGGCCCTGTCGCCGCCCGAGCCGCCCTCCTCGACGACGACCGCGACGGCGTAGGGGTGCTCGGGCTCGTCGACGAAGCCCACGAACCACGCGTTGGTGGGCACGGTCTTGTCGTCGCTGGTCTCAGCGGAGCCGGTCTTGCCGCAGATTTTATGGCCTGAGACCTGGGCGCGGGTGCCCGTGCCCGACTCGACGGCGGCGTACATGTAGTCGGCGATCACGTCGGCCGTGCTCTGGCTGACGGCGCGCCTGTAGACGCCGCCCGCGGTGCGCAGCCTGGAAATGCCGCTTGAGCCGGACACCTGCGCGATCAGCGTGGGCTTCATCATCAGGCCGTCGTTGCCGATGGCCCCGGCGATCATCGCCATGTGCAGCGGCGTGACCAGCACGCGCCCCTGCCCGACGCCCGACCAGGCCAGCTCGCCCACGGTGGAAATGTCGCTTGGGAAGGCGGACTGGTACAGGATCAGGTCCTGAAACTGGAAGTTGTCGTTGAAGCCGAACGCCTCGGCGGTCTTCTGCAGCGTGGACGCGCCCAGCTCGTAGCTCAGCTGCGCGAAGGTGATGTTGCAGCTCTTCATGAAGGCCTGCTTGAGCGACATCTCGCCGTGTACCGTGCCGCCCGCACAGGTCACGGGCACGTTGTCGAACAGCCTTGAGCCCTCGCAGGAATACAGCACGTTGCTCACGCCGGTCTTGTTCTCCAGCGCGGAGGCCAGCGTCACGATCTTAAACACCGAGCCGGGGGCGTACTGGCCCTGCAGGCAGCGGTTTAAGTAGGCGGTCTCCACTACGCTGCGGCTCTCGACCTGTTCGGGGTCGTAGTTGGGGAAGGAGACCATTGAGAGCACCTCGCCGGTCTGGTAGTTAATGACCGCCGCCGCACCCACGTAGCCCTCGGGGAACTGCTCGGCGATGTACTGGCTCAGGCGGGAGTCGATGGTCAGGCGGATGTCGTCGCCGCGGGTCTGCTCGCCGGACACCCACTGCCACGCCCGGTCGATGATCGAGCCGGACAGGCCCAGCAGAATATTTGCGTGGAAGGTCTCCACGCCCGTGCCCGACATGCTCAGGGGATCGCCCACCGTCTGCGACAGCGCCCGGCGCACGATCGGGGAGGCGGCGTAGGCGCGGTTGCCTTCCGAATCAGTGCTGGCCAGCGTGACCCCGTTCCGGTCGGTTACGCTGCCCATGGCGACGGTCTTTTTGGCGGTGGTCAGGCGCTTGTTGTACTGGGTGGTGATCCAGCGGGAGCCCTGCGTGTACACCGTGACGCTGAACCAGCCCGCCACAAACAGGAACAGGCACAGCAGCAGCACGCCGATCAGGCGCATGTTGCGCCGAAGCTCCTTCATTCGCGAATCACCTCCAGCCATTCGGCGCGCTCGCGCTGCTGCTTCTCGCGTTCGCGGTTGACCGAGGCTACGCCCATCAAGAGGCCCATCGCGCCCATGTAGCTGATCATCGAACTGCCGCCCGAGGCAATGAAGGGCAGCGTCACGCCGGTCAGCGGGATCAGGCGGATGTTGCCGCCCACGATCAGCAGCGTCTGAAGCCCCAGCATGGACACCACCGCAAACGAGAGCAGCGCGTGGAAGCCCTGGTGCGCGTTCATGGCGATGGAAATACCGCGCATGACGATCAGCACGTACACCGCCAGGATGCCGACCGCGAACAGGCAGCCGAACTCCTCGCAGATGGCCGCGAAGATAAAGTCGCTGTGGTACAGCGGGATGTTCCTGGGCAGGCCCAGGCCCAGGCCGCGCCCGAACGTGCCGCCCGAGGCGATGGCGATCAGCGACTGGATGATCTGCAGGCCGCCGTCATACGGGTCGGCCCAGGGATTCTTCCAGCCGGCGATACGCTTTTTTACATAATCGAACAGGTAATAGGCCGCGACCGAGCCGCCTGCGCCCGCGCCCAGCGCCGCAAGCGTCAGCGGCAGGTTGCTGGTGGCCAGAAAGAACACGATCACCGTGGTCAGGAAGTACAGAAGCAGCGCGCCCAGGTCGCGCTCGTACAGCAGGATGCCGCACAGCATCGCCGCGAACGTCAGCGTGAAGGCGATGCGTCCCCGGCTGCTGCGCCTGGACAGGCTGGCCGAGAGGATGACCATCAGCGAGACCTTGACGAACTCGCTGGGCTGCAGCGAAATCGAGCCCTGTTTGATCCAAATCCAGTTTTTCGCGCCGCCCTTCCAGCTGCCCAGCGCGATCGGCGCGGCCAGGAACGCCGCGGAAAGCAGCATCAGCGGCAGCACCCACTTTTCAGGACGGCGCACCAGCCGTACGAAGAGCATGCCTGCGACCATCGCCGCCAGCCCGCAGGCCATGTAAATCGCCTGATTGCGCGGCGTGATGGGTGATTTGGCGATCGCCTTGAGCGTGACCAGACTGACAGAGCAAAGCATCAGCGTCAGGCTCAGCAGCACGCCGTCCGCGCCCAGATATTTGGGCAGGGCGCGCGTCAGAAGGCGGGTCACGAGCGGCAGCGCAATGGCGAAAATCAGCGCCTGGACGTCGATCGGGCTGGTCTTAAAGGCCAGCAGACCCATCGCGCTCGCCTGAAACAGCATCACGCCCAGCGTCATGAGCGATACGTCCGAATCGCTTCCCCTGCGCGCCCTTTCTCGCGTTCTGTTCATGACTCGTCTCCTTTCCGTCTCGAGGCTTTCTATGCGATTCGGGGCGCTTCTCAGCCCCAGAACTCGTCGTCGTATTCGATTACGCCGTTTTCACCCCTGCGGGCGCGCGGCTTGGGCGCAGGCGAAGGCGGGGACTGCGGCTCCTCGGGCTCGGCGATTTCCTGCGCGTCGTAGAGCACCAGCGTCATCGTCAGCGGGCCGATCTCCAGGTTGTCCCCATCGCAGAGTATGAAGCGGCCGTCCTGCGTGCGCGGGGCGGAAAAGTCGGCCTTGCCCAGCGCGCGAACGGTCAGGTAGCCGTCCGAGTACTTGAGCCATAGGTGCCTCCGGGCGACCGCGCGGCACTTGATCCGCACGTCGGCCACCCGCGCGCTGCCCAGCATGCCCTCCGCGGGCACTGGAAAGCGCTTGCCCTCCAGGCGGCCGTGATCCTCGTCGCGAATCACCAGCAGCTCCCCCACGCAGCACGCGTCGCCGTTCTTGCCGCGCAGGAGCTTTCCCCTCCGGTTGTCGGTCACGCAGGCGTGCCAGCCGCGCGTAACGATCAGCGCGATCAGCAGCACGAACCAGTACCTGGCCGCCAGGGCCAGCAATTCATAGGCGCCTTCGCTCATGGCCTTCTCCCTTCCCGTCCGGGACGCACCCGTATACTCATCCATACTATAAAGTATACCACAATTCCTGCGCGTTTGCATTAAGTTTTTTCACGGAAGGATTTGCGTCACAGATTGGCAGAAAGAGGGGGGCGGGGGAGGGGCGCAACGCGCCCCCTCCCCGTCCGGCGCCCCCTCCCCGTCCGGCGCGCACTGCGCGCCGGACAATCGCGCCGCCCAGCGGCGCGTCAATACGGGCGGCCGCAGCCGCCCGTCAAACGCGATTCCCTTCAGGGAATCGCTCAGCCTGTCAAAGAAGCCAGATTGCGAGCGTGCAATCTGGCTTCTTAATAAGATAGAAACAAGATAGAAAGATGGAAAAAGGCAGGCGCAGCCACTTGTGGATCGCCAGCTTTTTCAAATTCATCGCGGCAAATTTGAGCTTGACCCAGGCGGTAACC
>CAKUFB010000051.1 GCA_934647145.1 uncultured Clostridia bacterium | reverse complement strand
ATTGGCAGATCGTACCATGCGCCTGCGAGGGCGCTGCTAGTAGTCTAGGGCTTTGCCCGCATATGAAAAACCACCGGCTCCGCCGGTGGATGGTTATTCGCCATTACAGCTTCAGACAGCCCTCCCGGCGCACGCGTCCCTCGCGCACGCACTGCTCAATCCGCGCGCGATCCGGCATGGCCAGTATCGCCCCGCGCCCGGTGGCGGTCAGGCCGCCCGCCGCGCTGGCGAAACGCAGGATCTCCTCCAGCCGTGCCTGGGGAAGCGCCGCGATTTCCCGCGCGCTCAGGCCGCTCAGCTCGTGCAGCACCGCGCCCGTAAACGCGTCGCCCGAGCCGGTGGTGTCCACGACCTGCACGTCGAACGCGGGCAGTGCGCCCCGGCAACCCGGCGTGCGGTAGGCGCAGCCGCGCTCCCCGTCGGTCACCAGCGCCAGCGCCGCGCCCCGGCTGCCCAGCGCCTCCAGCCCCTCGCTCAGATCCTGCGTGCCGGTCAGCAGCGCCATTTCCTCATACGAAACCTTGACCAGGTCGGCCTCCTCCCAGCCCTGCCGCATCACGCGCGCCGCTTCCTGCGCGTCGTCCCACAGCGCCGGGCGGTAGTTGGGGTCGTAGCTGAGCAGCGCGCCCGCCTCCTTCGCCTTTCGTGCGGCGTAGAAGGTGGCCGAGCGGCTGGGTTCGTCGCTCATGGCGACCGAGCCATAGTGGAAAATCCGGCATCCCTGCACCAGCTCAAGCGAGACCTCCTCGCTGGTCAGGCACACGTCCGCGCCCGGCTTGCGGTAAAAGCTGAAGGTGCGGTCGCCCCGCGCGTCCAGGTGCACGAAGGCCAGCGTGGTGTGCACATCCTCGCTGCGGCGCAGGCCGGAGACGTCGATTTCCGCCTCGCGCAGCGCGTTTTCCAGAAAGTCGCCGAAGCCGTCCCGCCCCACCTTGCCGATAAAGGCGGTCTTCCCGCCCAGCTTATTGTACATCGCCAGCACGTTTGCCGGCGCGCCGCCCGGGTTGCAGGCGTACAGCGGCGCGCCCAGGCTGTTCACCCCGTTCGGTGTAAAGTCGATCAGGCACTCTCCCAGCGCCACAACATCCATCATCTGCTTCTTCCTCCGTTCGCCTTGCGGTATAGTCTGATTATACATGCAAATCTCCCGCCTGTAAAGCCCAAAAACGCCCCGACCGGTCGGCAGTGCCGACGACCAACTGCTGGCGCCGGCCAAGCGCATCCTTCGGCCATCAATCAGAGCCTCAGGATGCTTCGTGGTCTAAAAACTCGGGATAAACTGCCCCACAAGGGTTCCGTCCGGGGTTGGCAGGGCCGACGGCCAACTGCTGGCGCTTGTCAGAGCCTTTTTAACAAGCTGAAACGCCCCGACCGCAGCCGGGGCGTTTGCTCTTTCACGATCGGGGCGAATTGGCCGCCCCGCCTTCAAGGCATTGCGGCTTAGAACCTGGCCTCTTTGCTGCCGGGTCTGCCCTCGGAGACGACGCGTCCGTTTCGGCAGGAAAGCAGCACGGTCGCGTTCGTGTTGAGCGCGTCGTAGTAGTTCTTCGCGTCCAGCACGATGAAGCTGGCCGGATTGCCCACCCTGATGCCGTAGCTCTCGCCCAGGTGCAGCGTCTTTGCGGCGTGGGTCGAGATGAATCGGTAGGAGTTCATGATGTCCTCGTAGCCCATCATCTGGCACACGTGCAGTCCCATGAACACCACGTCGCGCAGCGAGCCGGTGCCCATCGGGTACCAGGGGTCGAAGATGTCGTCGTGGCCGAAGGAGACGTTCACGCCCGCCTCGGTCAGCTCCTTGACGCGGGTAATGCCGCGGCGCTTAGGGTAGGTATCGATACGGCCCTGCAGGTGGGTGTTGACCAGCGGGTTGGCGACGAAGTTGATCCGGCTGAGCTTGAGCAGGCGCATCAGCCGCTGCACATAGGCGTTGTTGTAGGAGTGCATGGCGGTGGTGTGGCTGGCGGTCACGCGGTCGCACAGTCCGCTCTCATAGGCGCGCGCGGCCAGCGTCTCCAGGCCTCGGGAGGCCTCGTCGTCGATCTCGTCGCAGTGTACGTCCACCAGCCTGTCGTACTTCTCGGCCAGCTCGACCGCGAAGTTCAGCGAGGACACGCTGTACTCCCGGGTGAACTCGAAGTGCGGAATCGCGCCCACGCAGTCCGCGCCCATGCGCACCGCGTTCTCCATCAGCGCCCGGCCGTTCGGGTAGCTCTCGATGCCCTCCTGCGGAAAGGCGACCACCTGGATGTCCATCACGTCGCGCAGCTCCTCGCGCAGCTCGAGCAGCGCCTCCATCGCGGTCAGCTTGGGGTCGGTCACGTCCACATGCGTGCGGATGTGCTGAATGCCGTTGACCGCGTACAGGCGCACCGCCCGATGCACGCGCTCGCGCACGTCCTCGCGGGTGAGCTTTTCCTTGCGCTTCGCCCAGCACTCGATGCCCTCAAACAGCGTGCCCGACAGGTTCCAGACCGGGTCGCCCGCGGTCAGGCAGGTGTCCAGGTGCACGTGGCTCTCGATCAGCGGCGGCAGGGCCAGCTTGCCTGCAAAGTCGCGCGTCTCCTCGCCCGGCTTTGCGGCCAGGCTCGCGCCGATCTGCGCAATCTTCCCATCCTCGACCCGAATGTCGCTCGCTTCCGCCGCGTTTTCGATGTACAGGTTCTTATAGAGCATGCTCGTTTTCCTCCCTTAGCGCTTGTGCAGGAGGCGGCCGGCCAGGTAGCAGGCCACCGCCACGATCATGTTGTTGATGGCCGCGATGCCGAAGGTGAAGCCGGGAATGATGTTGCCGCCGGTCAGGTTGCCCACCAGCGCGCCGGCCAGCACACCGATGATCGCCGCCCAGTTGACCGGGTTGTCTTTGGGCTCCTCGCCCTCGTACTTCTTTTTGTCCACGAAGAAGTCGGTGATCAGGATCACGCCGATGGCGGGCAGGGTGGCGTTGAGGATGGTCAGCCAGTTGCAGAAGTTATAGTACAGCCAGATGGCGCTCAGCGTGCCGATCACGCCGGAGAGTATGACCATGGGCTTTTTCTTTTTGCCGGTGATGTTGGCCAGCCCCAGCGCGCCGGTGTACAGCGCGTTGTCGTTGGTCGTCCAGATGTTCGCGCCCAGCACCAGGAAGGCGAACACGCCCAGGTTCAGCTCGATCATGACCCAGAAGATGTCGTTGTTGCCCACGAACGCGCCGGCCACGCCGCCGAAGCAGAACATCAGCGTGTTGCCGATGAAGAAGGCGATGACCGTCGTCCAGACCGCCGCCTTGTTGCCCCGGGCGAAGCGGGTGAAGTTGGGGGTGGCGGTGCCGCCGCTGACGAAGGAGCCGATGACCAGGCCCACGCCCGAGAAGAGGGTCAGCTTGCCGGCCGACTTGGCGAAGATCGCGGTCAGGCCGCCGCCCTGCGCGGCCGCGGTTACCATCGCGTAGGTGCCCAGGATGGCGATCAGCGGCACCGACACATACGAGACGATTTCCAGTCCCTTGATGCCGAAGTAGGCCGAGGTGGTCATGCACACGCCCACCGCCAGCACCAGCAGGTAGGGCAGCAGGGTCGAGTCGGGCGCGAGCACCTGCGCGGCCGGAATCGCGAACATCGCCGCGCCCACGCCGAACCAGCCGATCTGGGTCAGGGCGATCATCGCGGAGGGGACGTAGGAGCCCTTCGCGCCGAACGCGCGGCGGGCCAGCAGGTCGAAGGACAGGCCGGTGCGGCTGCCGATGTAGCCCAGCGCGCCGGTATAGGCCGCCAGAATCACGCCGCCCATCAGGATGACCCAGATGAAGCCCTTCAGATCCAGGCCGTTGGCCAGGTCAACGCCCGTCCACATGCTGGCCGAGAAAAAGGTGAACCCCAGCATGATGAAGAACATGGGCCAGAAGCCCTTGCGCGCCCGGGCGGGCACGCGTTCTGCCGTGTAGTCGACGTCCACCGTGGTTTTGGGTTGGTTGCTCATAGCGAGACTTCCTTTCTCCGCGTTTGCGGAACAGAATGTGCTTCTTCAGAAAGTCTCGTAGACACAAAAAGTCTGCAGCCGAGGTACGGCTACAGACCGAGTGCATGCGAAATACAGCTTCGCGTCTTATCGGCATCTCTGTACCGTCTTAAAGACCTCTGAATTGGTTTCAGTTTACACGCCCGCCGCGAGTTTGTCAACCAAAGTATTCGTTAACTCGTCCTCAGTCGAAGACCGCCTGCCAGGCCGGGTCTGCCTTCGCCCGGAAGCACATCTCGATCTGCTCGCGGGTGGTCTTTGCCGTAGCCAGGTTTTCAGGCAGCTCGCCCAGGGCAAAGTATCCGCTCTCCGTGGTCTCCAGATTGGGCGCAAAGCCGCCGCACACCCGCCTGCACAGAAAGAATACCTTCGCGATGCCGTAGGCCGAGGCGGGGTCGTTGTGCCTTCTGCAGTCCTGCACGGCGATCAGGCGCTCCGCCGTGACCGTCAGCCCGGCCTCCTCGAGCGTCTCCTTGACCGCGTTCTCGCCGACCGAGCGATCCACGTCGCACCACCCGCCGGGCAGCGCCCAGGTACCGTTCTTCTCGTGCACGAGCAGAATCCTGTCCCCCTCGAACACGGCGGCGCGTGTGTCGATCTTGGGGGTCTGGTAGCCGGTCTCGCCGCAGAACAGATCGCGCGCCTTTTCTAGGGATATGTCGGCCTTGCAGGCGATCATCTCCGCCGCGATTTCGCGCAGGCGGGCGTAGCGCTCCCGGTCGTACTCGTCCCGGCCATAGGCCAGTCCCGCCTGGGCAAGGCTCTGGATTTCCACTGCCCAGCGCACCCACTGATCCATCATGCTCATTCCTCCCGCCTGATCGCGCCGGACAGCGCGTGCCCGGCCATCATCTCGGCCTCGGCCGGATAGCCCGCGGCCAGCAGCTGCCGAATCCGCGTGGACGAGACCATTTCGCCCGCCCACAGGATGGGCGGTATCACGTCCAGGCCGAAGCCCATCGAAGCGGACTGCTCGCGCAGGGTTTCCACCGTGCCCATCGCGCCGCGGCCAAAGGTGTAGTTGGAGCCCACCACCAGCGTCTGGGGATGCATGGCGCGGCAGACCGCCCTGAGGAAGCGCTCGGGGGTCTGGGTGGCCCATTCCCGGGTAAAGGGCTGCTCGACCAGCACGTCGATACCCAGATGCTCGATCAGCGCCCGCTTCTGTTCGGGCGTGGTCAGGAGCCGGGGCGCCTTTTCGGGGCACAAAAGCGCCAGCGGGTGCCGGTCGAAGGTCAGCGCGGCGGAAGGCAGGCCGGCCTTTTTCGCCAGCTCCACCGTGCGCAGCAGCAGGGTTTTGTGGCCGCGGTGTACGCCGTCGAAGGTGCCCAGCGCCAGCACGCAGCCCGCCTGATGAAATTCCTTCATGTCATGAAGCAGAAGCATTTGTCAAACCTCCAGCAGCATGGCGCGGAAGCGGACGCCCCCGTCGGGCGTGCCCTCGCCGATGCCTGCGAATCGTTCCTCAAGGTACACGCGCACCGCCTCGCCCGGCGCGGCCTGGCCGGAAAAATCGCCCGGCCGGAGGGGATTTCCGCAGCGGATGAAGCGCTCGCGGCTCGCGGGGGCATAAACCGCGTTCAGGCGCTCAAGCGGCGCGTCGAGGGCGCAGAGCCTGCCTTCCAGCTCGCCCGCCTGGGAAAGCGCGTCGATTTCCTCCAGCGTCAGGCCGTCTTCGCAGGTAAACACGCCGGCCCTGCTGCGCAGCAGGAAGCTCATGTGCGCCCCGCAGCCCAGCGCGCGGCCGATGTCGTGGCACAGCGTGCGGATGTACACGCCCTTGCCGCAGGTCACGCGGATCAGGCAGCGATCCTTGGCCAGGCGGGAAAGCGCCTGAATCCCGTGAATCGTCACCCTGCGCGCGGCCAGCTCGACCGCCTCGCCCCTTCTGGCCAGGTCGTACATGCGCCGGCCGCCCCGCTTGATCGCGGAAAAGGCGGGCGGCGTCTGGTCGATCTCGCCCACAAAGCGCGGCAGCGCCTCCAGAAAGTCCTGCTCCGTCACCGTCAGGCGCTCCGCGCGCGCGACGATCTCGCCGGTCGCGTCCTGCGTATCGGTCTCGATTCCCAGGCGCACCTCGGCGATATATTCCTTTTCCTTGTCGATGATGTAGTCGAACAGCCGGGTCGCCCGGCCCACGCACAGCGGCAGCACGCCCGCCGCCTCGGGATCCAGCGTGCCGCCGTGGCCGACCGCCGTGCCCCGGGGCAGCCGGTGGCGCACATAGCCCACCACGCTGCCCGAGCTGATTCCCGGCGGCTTGAGTATATCCAGAAAACCATCCATTCGGTTCAGTCCTCGCGTTCGTCAGTTGCGGCCCTGAGCACGGCCTCGATCGCCTCGTCCATGGGCAGGTTCACGGTCGCGCCCGCCGCGCAGGGGTGCCCTCCCCCGCCGAAGCGCTGGGCGATGCGGCTCACATCGACCTCGCCCTTGCCGCGCAGCGAAAACCTCGTGCCCGCGTCGCGCTCGATGGCCATCATGGCCAGGCGGATTCCCTGCGTCTCGATGCCGTAGTTGACCAGGTTCTCGGTGTCGGCCAGCGTCGCGCCGCACTCGGCGAAGTCCTGTTTGGTCAGGCACAGGATCGCCACGCCGTTTTCATAGCGGATGTTGTTCAGCGCGCGGCCGGTCAGCCTCGTCCTGGCCTGCGAGCGGGAGCGGAACAGATGCTCGCTGAGCTCGGCAATGGGCACGCCGGCCTCCATGCACTTCGCCGCGCAGGCAAAGGTGCGCGCGGTGGTGCTGCCGAAGCTGAAGTTGCCGGTATCCGTCGCGATGGACACGTACAGGCACACGGCCATTTCGCGCGTCAGGGGAAGCCCCAGCTCCCCGATCAGCGAAACCAGGATTTCGCCGGTCGAGGCGGCGTGTGGCTCCACGACGCACACGCTGCCGTAGCCCGGGTTGGTGGCGTGGTGGTCGACGCACAGCGCGTCCGGGTGCTTTTCGAGCAGCGCGTGGGCGGTTCCGGTGCGCCTTTCGTCGGCGCAGTCCAGCGCCCAGACCGCCTTCTCCTCGAAGGGCAGCGCGGTCTGCGGGTAGGGCGCGGCCACCTCCTGCCAGCCGGGCAGCACGCGCAGATATTCGGGCACCGCGTCCTGGCAGACGACGACCGCGCGCTTTCCCAGCGCCTTCGCCACCTGCAGGGCGCACAAAGCAGACCCCAGCGCGTCTCCGTCCGGGGAGACGTGGGTCAATATGGCGATTTCGTCATGGCTTTTCAGCCAGGCGGCCGCCTCACTGAGCGTGTTCATCGGTCTTTTTCTCCGTCTCCCTGAGCAGCTGGTTGATGTGCGCGGCGTACTCAATGTTGGTGTCCAGCTTGAAGATCAGCTCGGGCGTATAGCGCAGATCCATCCTGTGCCCCAGCTCGCGGCGGATAAACCCGGCGGCGTGGGTCAGCGCGGCCATCATGTCCTTGCGCCGATCCTCCTCCAGGATGCTCACGCGCACCTCACAGTAGCGCAGGTCGCGCGTCACCTCGGCGCGCACGATGCTGTAGGTGCCGCCGATGCGCGGGTCGTGCAGATCCTCGCGGATGATGTGGTCGATATTGTGGCGCACTTCCTCGGAAATGCGGTCGATGCGGTCAAATGCGGGCATGGTATACCTCCAAATGATTCATTTCCTTAAAAGGGGATGTTTCGCGACGGAAACATCCCCTTCTATGTCGTTTGGGCGTTACTGCTGGATTTCCTCCATCAGGTAGCACTCGATGACGTCGTTCTCCTTGATGTCGGAGTAGTTCTCCAGCGTCGCGCCGCACTCGTAGCCCGCGGCCACTTCCTTCGCGTCGTCCTTGAAGCGGCGCAGGGAAGCGATCTTGGTGTCCGCGATGACGATGTTGTCGCGCAGCAGGCGGGCCTGAGCGCCGCGCTGCAGCTTGCCCTCGGTCACGTAGCAGCCGGCGACCATGCCGATGCCGGTGATCTTGTAGGTCTGACGCACCTGGGCGCGGCCCAGCGCGGTCTCCTTGAACTTGGGCGCGAGCATGCCCTTCATGGCGTTCTCGACGTCCTCGATGGCGTTGTAAATGACGCGGTACAGGCGGATGTCCACGCCCTCCTTCTCGGCCAGGTCGCGCACGGTGTTGTCGTGGCGCACGTTGAAGCCGATGATGATGGCGTTGGACGCGGAGGCCAGCAGCACGTCGGTCTCGGTGATCGCGCCCACGCCGCCGTGAATGCAGCGCACGCGCACCTCGTCGTTGCTCAGCTTCTCCAGCGACTGCTTGACGGCCTCGACCGAGCCCTGCACGTCGGCCTTGACGATGATGTTGAGATCCTTGACCTGGCCGGCGGAGATCTGGCTGAACAGGTCGTCCAGCGTGGTCTTGGTCTGGGACTTGATCAGCGCGGCGCGCAGCTTATCCTTGCGCTCCTCGGCCACCTGACGGGACAGGCGGTCGTCGTCCACGGCGCTGATCGCGTCGCCCGCGGAGGGCACGTCGTTGAAGCCGATGACCTCGACGGGCGTGGAGGGGCCTGCGCTCTTGACGCGCTCGCCCCGGTCGTTGACCATGGCGCGGACGCGGCCGTAGGCGGTGCCGGCGACGATCATGTCGCCCACGCGCAGCGTGCCGTTCTGCACAAGCACGGTGGCCACCGGGCCGCGGCCCTTGTCCAGCTTGGCCTCGATGATGCCGCCGCGTGCCTTGCGGTTGGGGTTGGCCCTGAGCTCGGCCATGTCGGCGACCAGCAGGATGGACTCCAGCAGGTCGTCCACGCCCTCGCCGGTCAGCGCGGAAACCGGCACCATGATGGTGTCGCCGCCCCAGTCCTCGGCCACCAGGCCGTACTCGGTCAGCTCGGTCTTCACGCGGTCGGGGTTGGCGGTGGGCTTGTCGCACTTGTTAATTGCCACGATCACCGGCACGTTGGCCGCCTTGGCGTGGTTGATGGATTCGATGGTCTGAGGCATCACGCCGTCGTCCGCCGCCACCACCAGAATGGCGATGTCGGTGATCATCGCGCCGCGGGCGCGCATGGCGGTGAAGGCCTCGTGGCCGGGGGTATCCAGGAAGGTGATGCCGCGGCCGTTGATGCCCACCGTGTAGGCGCCGATGTGCTGCGTGATGCCGCCCGCCTCGGTGGAGGTGACGTGCGCCTTGCGGATGTAGTCCAGCAGGCTGGTCTTGCCGTGGTCGACGTGACCCATGATGGTCACGATCGGGTTGCGCGGCACCAGATCGTCCTCCTTGTCGGTGAAGTCCTCCTCCTCGAGGGCCTCCTCGGCGGTCTTGTCGAGCTTCTTTTCCAGCTCAATGCCGTAGTCGCTGGCCACCAGCAGCGCGGTGTCGTAGTCCAGCTCCGCGTTGATGGTCGCCATGATGCCCAGCAGCAGCAGCTTCTTGATGATCTCGCCGGTGGGCTTGCCGATGCGCTCGGACAGCTCCTTGACGGTGATGGTCTCGGCGGTCATGTAGGCCTTCTCGATCTTCACCGGTTCGGGCTTGGGCTGGGCGGCCTGCTGCTTGCGCTTGTTCTTCTTGCCGCGCTCGAAATCGTCGTCGTAGCCGGCGTTCTTGATATTCGCGCTGCGGCCGGCGCTGCCCTTGCCGGCGGAGCGCTTGCTGGTATTCGCGCTGCGCTCCGGGTCGTTCTGCCGCTCGTAGATCTTCTTATTGGGATCGTAGTTGGAGACGCGCTCCTTCTCGGCCACGGGCGCGAGCTCGCTGGCCAGCTTGCGGCCGAATCCGCCGCCCTGGGGACGCGCGCCGCCGCCCTGCGGACGATTGCCGAAGGGACGCTGCGGACGATCGGAATCCTTGCCGCCCATCGGACGGTCGCCGTCCTTGCCCATGCCGCCTGCCGGACGGCCGTAGGGACGCTCGCCCTGACCTGCCGGACGGCCGTAGGGGCGCTCGCCCTGACCTGCCGGACGGCCGTAGGGGCGGTCGCCCTGGTTCGCCGGACGGCCGTAGGGGCGGTCGCCCTGATTTGCCGGACGGCCGTAGGGACGGTCGCCCTGGTTCGCCGGACGGCCGTAGGGGCGGTCGCCCTGGTTCACAGGACGGCCATAGGGACGATCGCCCTGGTTCACAGGGCGCTGCTGGGGCTGCGCGCTCCTCGGAGCAGCGGCCTGAGCTGCCTGACGAGCCGCGGCTTCCTCCGCCGCCTTGCGCGCTTCCTCCGCCTTCTTCTGGGCGGCAGCCTCCGCCGCCTGTTTGGACGCGGCGACCGCTTCCGCCATCTGCTCGGAGGAATAGCCGCTCACGAACGCGGCGGCCTGCTCCTGCTGGCGCTTGAGCTCCTCCCGGGCCTGCAGTTCCTTCTGCTCGTTTTCCTTCTGGGCGGCGTCGTTTTTCAGCCTCTTGAGCTGCTGAAGGACGTCCTGCACCTGTTTGCGGGAACGAGAAACGGACTCCAGCAGTCTGCCGGTCCCGATGCTCAGTTCCTTGGTAGCGTCTTGCACCCTGACTTTGGTCATTCCCTGCATGCACCCCCGCGCTTTCGCATTCGATGTGGTTACTGATTACACTCTATCCGTTCGATCAGGCGTTTTGCAAGCGTCTGGTCGGTAATGGCCGCCGCCATGCGGCCGGGTTTGCCGATCGCCTGCCCCAGGCATCCCGGGGGCAGCGTCCTAAGCGGCGCGCCGTAGTAGGCGCAGGCGTCCGAAAGCGCCTTTTTCGCGTTCCAGGAGGCCTCCTCGTCGATCAGGACGAGGTATGCGTTTTTCCTCTTCACGGCCTGCTCGGCCGCCGGCTCTCCGGAGAGAACCTTGCCCGCCCGGGCGCACAGCCCCAGCAGGCCCAGGGCCTTACTGTCCATCGTCCGTCTCCCCGCGCGCGATTTTTTCCCGCTCGATCCGCTCGAGCTCGGCCTCCAGCTGCTCGAAGACCGAGTCCTCGATTTTGCAGTCCAGCTGCCGCTCGAGCGCGCGGATCTTGCGCGCCTTCTTCAGGCACTCGGCCTTTTTGCAGACGTACGCGCCCCGTCCGGGCGCCTTGCCCACCTGATCGAAGGCGATCACGCCCTCGGGCGAGCGCACGATGCGGAGCAGCTCCTTCTTGGGCGTCATTTCCCGGCAGCCGACGCACATGCGCATCGGAACCCTTCGCTGCTTCAGCAAGTTTCGCCCTCCTCAGCCTGCGCGCCCTCCATCCCGGCCAGCGCCTCGAACTGGCTCTGGCTCTTGATGTCGATCTTCCAGCCGGTCAGCTTGGCGGCCAGGCGGGCGTTCTGTCCCTCCTTGCCGATGGCCAGGGACAGCTGGTTGTCCGGCACCACGACGCGCGCGCACTTTTCCTTTTCGTTGACGGAGACGTTGATGACCCTCGCCGGGTTGAGCGCGTTGCCGATGTACTCGGCCGGGTCGCTCGACCAGCGGATGATGTCGATTTTCTCGGTTCTGAGCTCCTCGACCACGTTTTCCACGCGCATGCCGCGCGGGCCGACGCACGCGCCCACCGGATCGATCATCGGATCGGTCGAGCAGACGGCCATCTTGGTGCGGGAGCCGGGCTCGCGGGCGATGGAGCGAATCTGCACCACGCCGCTCTGAATCTCGGGCACCTCCAGCTCGAAGAGCCGCTTGACCAGGCCGGAGTGCGTGCGGGAAACCTCGACCTGCGCGCCGTGTCCGCTCTGGCTGACCTCCAGCACGTAGACCTTCACGCGGTCGTTGGGGCCCAGCACCTCGCCCGGAATCTGCTGCGAGGGCTCCAGAACGCCCTCCGTGCGGCCCAGCTCGACCAGCACGTTCTTGCCCTCGATGCGCTTGACCAGCGCGGTGAGGATCTCGTTTTCCTTTTCGGAATACTCCTGATAGATCACGCCGCGCTCGGCCTCGCGGATCTTCTGCATGACCACCTGCTTGGCGGTCTGCGCCGCGATGCGGCCGAACTGGCGGGGGGTAATTTCCTTTTCGATCAGGTCGCCCACCTCGTAGACCGGGTTGATCGCGCGGGCCTCCTCCAGGCTGATCTGGGTCTGCTCGTCCTCGACCTCCTCGACCACGGTCTTGCGCGCGAAGACCTCGACCTCGCCCTTCTTGCGGTCGATGCTCACGCGCACGTTGGCGACCGTCGTGGAGAAGTTGCGCTTATAGGCGGCCACCAGCGCCTGCTCGATCGCGGCGAACAGGCTTTCCTTGTCAATGCGCTTCTCGCGGGACAGGGCGTCGATCGCCTCGATGAACTCCGCGGAAGGATTGGGCGTTTGCGGTGCTTTCATGATCAGTTGTCCTCCGGTTGATAATCGTCCTCGGGTTCGAACTCGTCGTCCTCCCCGTCTTCTTCGAATACGTCGCCCAGCGCCTCGTCGATCTCCCGCTCGTCCACCTCGATGAGCGGCGCGACCTGCGCGCACAGGCTCTGCGCAAAGCGGCGAAGCGTGCCGTGATCGTCGATCACGACCTCGCCGTTCTCAAGACCCGCCAGCGTGCCGGTATAGTACTTGGAGCCCTCCACCGCGCGGTAGAGCTTGACCTCGACCTCAAGGCCGGCAGCGCGCTCGAAGTCGGCCGGCTTTTTCAGCGGCCGGTCCGCGCCGGGCGAGGTGACCTCCATGTAGTCGTATTCCACGTTGTCCATCAGCGGCTGCACCGCCCGGTGGAACCTCTCCAGCGCGTCCAGATCCACGCCCTCCGGCGTATCGATGGTGAAGCGCAGGAACCTGCCTGTGTTCTCCTTTGCCAGCTCCACGTCCACCAGCTCGAGGTTCATTTCCCCGGCCAGACGGCGGGCGGTCGGCTCCACATAGCCGGAAAGGGTGTATTTCATCGCGCGTCCTCCTGACCCCTGCGGGCAAGAATAAATGGAAAGAGTGGGCATCCCCACTCTCGCTGTAAAATTGACTGGCAGATGCCCTCTGCTTCATAGCACATACATACAG
>CAKUFB010000050.1 GCA_934647145.1 uncultured Clostridia bacterium | reverse complement strand
CGCTTCGACGAGGCGGCGCACTTTGTGCCCTCCGGGATGAACGTGTGGGAGGAGTGCAGGGAGCGCTTCGACCTGGAGGCGCTGCGCTGCTTCCGCAAGCTGAGGGATATTCGCTGGCTACAGTGTTCGCTGGGCACGCTTGGGGGCGGCAATCACTTCATTGAAATCGAGCGCGCGTCGGATGGGACGCTGTATCTCGTGATTCACACCGGCAGCCGCAACCTGGGCAAGCAGGTGGCGGACTATTATCAGCAGCTCGCGGTCGAGCTGAACCGGGGGAGGGAGGAGTATGCGGGGAAGCGCGACGCGCTGATCGCCGAATACAGGGCTGCGGGTCGCAGCAGGGAGATTCAGGCGGCGCTTCAAGAGCTGCAGTGGACGCGCAGGCAGACGACGATTCCCGAGGATCTGTGCTTCGTCTATGGCAGGCATCTGAAGGATTACCTTCACGATGTGGAGCTGTGCCAGCAGTACGCGCGCCGCAATCGCGAGCTGATTGCGGGGATTTTGCTTGAGCGGAGCGGATTGACCGCCGGCGAGGCCTTCCACACGGTTCATAACTACATTGACACGCGGGAGATGATCCTGCGCAAGGGCGCGATCGCCGCGCACAGAGGCGAGAAGGCGCTCATTCCGATCAACATGCGGGACGGCTCGATACTGGCTGTCGGCCGGGGAAATCCGGATTGGAACTACTCCGCGCCGCATGGCGCAGGCCGTGTGATGTCCCGCGTGGCGGCGAGAGAGAAGCTGAGCATGCGGGACTATGCCGAGGCGATGAAGGGCGTTTACACGACCTCGGTCAACATCTTCACGATCGACGAGGCGCCCATGGCGTATAAGCCGCTCGGAGACATCATTGACGTCATTCGGGATACGGTGGACGTGATTGAGGTCATGAAACCGGTCTATAATTTCAAGGCGTCCGAATGGGAACGGTTCTGACCGGACGCGGAAAGGAGAGGATGATGAACCTGCCTGTGATCAACATGAAGCGAACCGGTCAGAATATCCTCGATCTTCGGGAGCAGCGCGGCCTTTCCGTCCGGCAGCTTCAGCGGATGATGGGGTTTTCCACGCCCCAGGCGATCTACAAGTGGCAGCACGGCGAATCCCTGCCCACGCTGGATAACCTTGTGGCGCTGGCCGCCATCTTCGCGGTGCCCATTGACCGCATTTTGGTCACGAACGTCGTGTCAGATCAGGTGTTTGCGACCTTCTGACGGGAGAAAGCCCCGCGCGTTCTGAGGAGCGTGCAGGGCTTTCGTTATTCCGGGCGATGCTTTACAGGTCGATCTCGATCTGGCGCACTTCCTCGGGCGAGATGGTGACCAGCTTGCCAATATCCGGCACCATGATGTCCGGGCGGAGCTTGTAGATGTGGCGGTGAAAGGGGAGCTCGACCGAGGGGGTGTGCGGGCCGATGACCGTGCCGTCCGGCTTGACCTGCATGATGTCGCGGCGGGTCAGGCTGCCCTTGTCGATGCCCGAGGGGGTGATCCAGATGTCGCCGTTGTCGTCCAGGACGGACAGGTTGCCGCCCGAGGTGGTGGTCATGCCGTAATGGTAGATGCGGTCCAGCATCATGACCAGCTGATCCGCCGGGTGAAGCATTTCAAAGCGCATCATGATGTACCTCTCAAATCGTCAGTAAAGGCCCTCCAGATCCTCGCCGGTCAGCGGAATCCAGACGCGGAAACGATCCTTCAGGGGATTATGCATGCCCGCGGACGCGTAATCGACCAGCCGAATCGCGCGGTCTTCTCCGCGGACGCTTCCGGAGGCCTCAAGGGAAACGATGGGCATGCCGCCTTCCTCGGCCGGAAGCAGCCGAATTGCCGAGTTGCCGTCGAGCGTCGTCGAGAAGATCGGCGTGCCGTGGCGGCTGTCCAGCGCCATGACCAGAGGGCCGTATTCTACGCAGGCGCACTGCGTCTCGTCCAGCGGGGCGGTTCGCGTGCGGATCGGCATGTTCAGATCCAGACAGATTCGCAGGCCGTCCGCCGGGATTGAGCGCTCAATGAGCAGGTGGCCGTTCGTCAGGGGCAGCTCGGTCGTTTCTCCGTCGAGCGTCGCCGCGTACCGGTCGCACCAGGTGGGAAGACGCAGCAGCAGGCGCAGGGACTGCTGCCTTTGCGGTCGAATCAACAGGCGGACGCGGCCGTTTCGCGGATATTCCGTGGACATCTCGATATGGACATCGCCCTCCGGCGTGGAAACCTCCGCGCAATAGGAGGTATAGAAAGGAAACGACAGCGTATTTCCGCGGACAAATACGGCGCATTCGGGCAGGTGCGCGCACATGGACAGGCCGCGGAACCGGCAGCACGCGTACAGGCCCTCCGAGGTTCGGATGGACTTCCTGCCGAAATTGCCCTGATAGTAGGCAAAGTCGCTTCCATCGGGCGCCATGGAGCCCAGCAGGTGATTGTACAGCGCGCGCTCGAAGGCGTCGAAGTACCTTCCGTCCAGGGTAAGGTCGTACAGCATCAGGGAAAGCTCCATCCATCCAACCGCGACACAGTTTTCATTCGGCTTGATTTCGCGGCTCAGCATAGCCGGCTGATTGCGCTGATACGTCCACAGCTCGCCGACCGTTCCGCACCCCGTCTCCGAAATGAAGTGCTCCTGCAGATCCTGCCAGTAGGCCCGCGCCGCCTCGATGCACTCTTCATCGCCCGTCAGCCGGCCGTAGGTGAGAACGCCCAATAAAAACGCGAGCGTTTCAATGCCCTTGGGGCTGCCGAAGCCCATCACGCCCGCCCTGGCGAAAATGTTGTGGGTGGGACTGCGGCGGCAGACGTCCAGTATGAACCGACAGAAGGCCTGATAGCGCGCCTCGCCGGTCAGCTCATAGAGCAGGGCAGCGGGCAGCAGGACGACAAGGTGCTGCGAGCCGAAGTTTCCCGTCTGCAGGAGGGGCTTCGCGTCAGCTGCCTGACAGCTTTCGCACAGGAAGTCCATGCAGCGCACGGCAGCCGCCAGAGCGTCTTCGTCGCGCGTTTCTTTATAAAAGGAAATCAGGCCGAAGCACGTAAACGCCTGATTCCAGATGGAAAAGGACGAAAACTCCTGCCCGAAGTCGTACCCGCCCAGATAGCCGTCGGCGCGCTGGCCGGAGACGATCCGCTCAACGACGGTACGGCCGTTTTGGACGGCCTGTGCGTCCGCCAGGTTTCGGGCGTAGGCCGCGGAAATGTCCAGGTACTTGCCGGCGAACTCCGGCTCGGCAAAGCCCAGGGGGTGAACGCCGCCGTAGGCCAGGGAGATGTTGTCCGGATCCATGGAACGGTAGAGGCGGCGGTGTACTCGATTCAGGCGCTCCTGAAGAATGCTTCCGGGCGTCAAACGCACATGATTCATCACTGTTCCCTCCATTCTGTTCTGCATTATACCAGCGCGCTTGTTTTTTCTCAACCGGAGCTTTTAGAAAGAGCACCCGGAATATTTTGCATATGGCGAAAAATCGGTGTTTTCAATTAATTACGGGCTGTGACAAATTAGTCTGTCTTGTAAAAAAACGGCAGATCGGTAAAATGAAGAAAACAGAGGACGGGAGTGGTTCATTTGCAGAAGAGACAAAAACGCCTGCTGATGAGAACGGACACGCTGCAGCTGTACAGCCTGCTGATTCCGGGAGTGATCTTCATCTTCATTTTTGCCTACATGCCCATGTACGGCGCGCAGATCGCCTTTCGCGATTTCAGCTTTCGCAAGGGGTATTTCGACAGCCCGTGGGTTGGATTGAAGCATTTCGCCCGGTACGTCTCGTCGGCGAACTTCTGGCTGCTGATGAAAAACACGCTGGGCCTGAGCGTCACGAACCTGGTCTTTGGTTTTCCTGTTCCGGTTATCCTGGCGTTTCTGCTCAACGAGCTGCGCAGTCCGCGCTTCAAGAAGACGGTGCAGATGATCACCTATATCCCGCATTTTATTTCCACAGTGGCCATTTGCTCGATGATCACGCTCTTTACGGATCGTTCCAGCGGCGTGATCAACCGGCTGATCATGCTCTTCGGCGGGGAGGCAAGGGCATTTCTGGCGGAGCCGGCGTGCTTTAAGCCCATCTTTGTGATTTCAAGCGTCTGGCAGGAGATGGGCTGGGGAACGATTATTTACCTGGCGGCGCTCAGCGGCGTGGATCCCCAGATGCTGGAGGCGGCCACGATCGACGGAGCCAACCGCCTGCAGAAGATCGTCTTCATCAACCTGCCCTCCATCTGGCCCACGATCTGCGTCATGCTGATTCTGTCCATCGGTTCGCTGCTGAACGTGGGCTATGAGAAGGTGCTGCTGCTGCAGAACAACCTGAACATGGAGGCGTCCGACGTGATTTCCACCTATGTATATCGCCTGGGCATTAAGGATGCGCAGTACAGCTATACGACGGCGATTGGGCTGTTCAATTCGGTGATCAACATCATCCTGCTGGTGAGCAGCAACTGGATCATCAGGCGGCTGAGCGGTTCTTCGCTGTTCTGAGGAGGAAATGGACGATGCAGACGAGGACGAAATTTGACAGGGTATTCGACGCGCTGAACGTGAGCTTCATGGTACTGCTGATGCTTCTGATCCTGTATCCGCTGTATTTTACGGTGATTGCCTCCTTCAGCGACGCCTACGAGCTGATGCGCGGCAACGTCATCTTCCTGCCGAAGGGGATTACGACCGAGGCGTATCGGAATGTGCTGAAGAACGACAGCATCTGGAGCGGCTACGCCAACACGCTCTTGTACGCCTCGGCAGGCACGATCTACGCGCTGGTTATCACGCTGCCGACGGCCTACGCGCTGTCCAGGCAGGAGCTGCGCGGGCGCGGCTTCTTCATGACCTACTTCATGTTCACGATGTATTTCAGCGGAGGCATGATTCCCAGCTACGTGCTGATGAAGCAGCTGCGCCTGCTCAACACGCGCTGGGCGATGATTCTGCCCGCCGGCATGAGCGTCTACAACATGATCATTGCCAACAGCTTTTTCAGAAGCAGCATCCCCAGAGAGCTGTATGAGGCGGCCCGCATCGACGGCGCGAACGAGTACACCACGTTTTTCCAGGTGGCGCTGCCGCTTTCCGGGGCGATCATTGCGGTCATTGCCCTGTATACCCTGGTGGGACACTGGAACAGCTATTTTTCCGCGCTGCTCTATCTGAACAACGACGATCTGTATCCGCTGCAGCTGGTTCTGCGCAACATCCTGCTGGAAAACCAGCAGCTCAAGATCATGGAGAGCAGCAGCATGGACACCAAGCAGCTCGAGGCCATCCAGCGCCGGGCGATGATGGCGGAGGTCATGAAGTATGCGCTGATCTTCATCTCCAGCCTGCCGGTGCTGCTGGCGTATCCCTTCGTGCAGAAGTACTTTGTCAAGGGCGTGATGATCGGCGCGGTCAAGGGATGATTTGGCGGCTCTCTCAAAAAAATGGAAGGAGGACGGGGGGAAAACCGGGAGAACGCTTGATCGGACATATATTCTATGCTATGATTTAAAAGGAGGAACGAGAAAATGAAGAAACTGTTGACGGTTATTCTGGCGCTTTGTCTGCTGCTGAGCTCGACGGCGGCGTTCGCCGAGGGCGTGGATCTGTCCCCGCTGTACGCGGTGTATCCCGTGACCGAGGAAAAGGCGAGCATGGGCATGGCGGTGCTCAAGGGCAGCATCGACGTGGAGCCCGACGAAATCTGGTTCTGGCCCTGGATGGAAAAGCTCAGCAACGTGGCATGGGACGTCAATTACATCGACAGCAGCATCTGGCCGGACAAGAAGGCCGTCATGCTGGCCAGCGGCGACTATCCGGACGTGTTCTGGGGACCGACCTTTTCGAACACCGAGATCATGACCTACGGCATGGAGGGCTACTTCCTCGCGCTCAACGATTATTTCAACGACGAATACACCCCGGCGCTGAGCACGCTGCTGGAAAAGTATCCCGAGGTGCGTGCGCAGATCGCCTGCCCGGACGGGAATATTTATTCCTTCCCCACGTTCAGTATCGACGACTACAGCGCCCAGCGCGCCTGGATCAACACCCAGTGGCTGGATCGCCTCGGCCTGAAGATGCCCGAGACGCTGGACGATTTCTATAACGTGCTGCTGGCCTTCAAGGAGCAGGACGCCAACGGCAACGGCGATCCAAACGACGAGGTTCCGTGGGGCGGATACGCCGGCGATACCCTGCACGGCCGCACCTATGTGCTGGCGGCGCTGGGCTTTGTGACCGGCGACAGCGACGAGAACGCGGCAGTCAAGGACGGCGAGGCCTGCTACCTGCCGCTTCACGAGGACTACCGGAAGTACCTGGAGTTCTGCAACAAGTGCTGGGAGGCCGGCCTGATGGATCCCGACATCTTCACGCAGACCCGTGAGCAGTGCAACGCCAAGAACACCGGCGTGGACGCAGTCAAGGTGGGTTATATCGGCACTCAGACGTCGTACGGTGTGGTGGGCTACGACGAGGCGGCCTGGTCGCAGTTCGACCACGTGGTGCCCCTGACCAGCGAGGTCAACGACAAGCGCATCTGGCCCAAGCAGGACGTGACCGGCGTGGGCACCATGATGATCACCGACAAGTGCAAGACCCCCGAAATCGCCGCGGCCTGGATGGACAGGCTGTACGATCCCAACGTGGCCGTGCTGTTCCAGAATGGCCCGATCTACGGCACCGAAACCGACCCGGACGGCATCGGCTGGAAGCCTGAAACCGGCACCACCGAGCCCGTCGGCCTGACCCAGGCCAATCCCGAGAAACTGGGCTGGTGGAACTATCTGTGCGTGTACATGGTGCCCCGCAACCGCGGCGGCCAGTGGTTCGCGAGCATCAACGACTACTACGCGCTGGACAATCAGACGATGTTCACCTATAACCGCGTGCTGATGCACGAGGAGGGCTGGTGGCGCGAGTGCAACGCCAAGAACGCCGCGCCCTACTTCACCTACGGCTATCCCAATGTGGTCTTCTACAGCGAGGAGGACGCGCAGACCATGAAGGAGCTGACCACGCCGCTGAACGATTACGTCAGCATCATGGAAGCCAAGTTTGTGACCGGCGCGGAATCCTTCGACAATTACGACAGGTTCGTCACCGAGATGATCGCCATGGGCGCGGATAAGGTGGATACCATCTATCGCACCAGCTACGCCGCCATCCAGAACCGCTAAACCGCCCCTCTCCGGTTTTGCTGAAATGCTTCAGGCTTCCGGACGCAGACCTTGGCCGCTTCCATTGATGGCGGCCAAGGTTGTTGATGAAACCGGCGGCAGCAAGTGGGCGCAGGCTTTGGGCAATATGAATCAGACTGCTTCGGAGGGAAAAGCATGCATTTCATCCAGCGCTACCGCTTCCTGTTTCGACTGATCGTACTGATCCTGTCCGTGAGCTGCATGGCCGTGCTGCTGTACAACGTCATGCTGCTGAACCGCTCGCACGCCTACATGGAGAAAAAGAACCGGGAGAACTACCGTGAGAGCGCGTATGCCTTCGCCAACTACCTGGACGAGCAGTTCCTGAAGATGTATTCCCTGGCCAGGCACATGTGCTATGACGCGGAGATGAGCGTCGACCTGGATGCGCACGTATACAACCAGGTGGCGTGCATCCGGAGCATGAAGTCCTATCTGAACTCAGCCCCGCTGGCCAACGAGGTCGGCTTTTATTTCTTTGACACTGACTACGTCATCACCTCTCAGGGAAAGTACACACTGGACTTTTTCATCAACGGACACATCGCCAAGGGCAACGAGGCGCTTCAGGAGCGCGCGGCGGAATTCGTGCAGTCGGACTCCGCGGAGAACTGGTCGTTTTTCTCCACCTTTGCCTGCGAGGGAATCGCCACGCCCCGCCTGCTGATGCGCGTGCCGATCGTCGTTTCCGGCGAGAACGGCGTGCACCACGGCAACGCCCTGTACTGCATTACGAAGGACTCCATCAATTCCATGTTCATCTCGGATCTTCGAAAGGACATGCGATACGTCATCCGGGACGCGAACCAGACCACGCTGTATCAGAGCGACGACGTCTCGCAGGATGTGCAGGCATGGAACGGACAGGACGG
The DNA here is from genome assembly GCA_934647145.1 of uncultured Clostridia bacterium. GTDB lineage: Bacteria > Bacillota > Clostridia > Christensenellales > Aristaeellaceae > CAKUFI01. Next base: position 4,923 of record CAKUFB010000050.1, on the reverse strand, counting down.
GTTCGACAGCCTGGACTACGCGATTGACCGGGTGAAGTACACGGCCTTTTCGGTGCAAAAGCAGCTGAGCTATTACGCGATCGTCCCGGAAAGCAGGATGAACCAGAACCTGGACGAGTACTATTCCACGATGTCCGGCATCGCGTGGGTGTGCGCGCTGTGCGTGCTGCTGACCTCGGTTCTGGCCATCGTGGGCAGCTATATGCCGATTTACACCAAGATCAACAGCATCGCGACCCGGCACGGCGAAAAGAAGGAGCCCTTCAGCGAGCTGGACGTTCTGGACAGCGTGATTACGAGCATGGAGCAGAAAAACCTGCAGATGGAAAGCCTGATGCGCGAAAAGAGCGACCTGCTGGACACGGTGATTCTGGAAACCATCCTGCGGCACCACGAGGTTTCCGCCCAGCAGGAGGAGTGGTTTGAGCAGCGCGTGAAGGCGCATCGCTTCGGCGTGCTGGTGATCGAGGAGCTTCGCCTGGGCATGACGGCGCAGGAGACGCTTCAGGAGAAGATGCGCGAGGCGCCGGGCGTTCAGCTGATGATCGTCGGCATTCCGCAGGAGCAGCATACCGCCCTGCTGTGCATGATGGACGAGGGCGTTTCGCTGCGCAGGATGGCGCAGACGGTCTATACCGCGCTCAATATGCCCGGCACGGCGATGGGCGTGAGCCTGGAGGGCGCCGACCTGAAGGATCTGCACGCTATGTACATGTGCGCGCTGACTGCCATGCGGCAGGGAAGCGGATTGGTGTTCTATCAGGACATTATTCAGCCCGCAGTCGGCATTTTGGAGTATCCGATGGAGGATACGCTGATGATGATCCGCTTCATCGAGGACGGCGACGAGGCGAGCGCCCGAAAGGCGCTGGGCGTGCTGCGCGAATACCTGCTCAGGCAGAGCTATCCTCAGGAGCGGGCAGACTATCTGCGCCACGAGCTGGTCAGCGTCCTTTTGAAGAACCTTGCCCGGCTGAACGTGGAGGTGGAGCAGGATACGGTACGGAGCCTGATCGCCGCGCCCGACGCCGATACGCTGTGCGGCCGCATACAGGGCATGCTGGGCGGCCTGTGCGCGACCATACGAACGCTTCAGCAGGACAAGAACAGAGACTTCAACCAGAAAATCCTCATGTACGTGAGCGACCACTTCACCAGCCCGGAGATTTCGCTCAAGCAGCTCAGCGACGTATTCGGCCTGTCGATCTATTCGCTGAGCAAGCTCTACAAGGAAATCGCCGGCATCGGCTTTCGGGAGCACATTGTGGCGCTGCGCATGGAGCTTGCGCGGTCGCTCGTGGTGACGACGAACAAGAGCCTGCGCGTCATTGCGGAGGAAACGGGCATCGAGAACCCGGACTATCTGACCAGGCTGTTCAAAATGCACTACGGCGTGACGCCCAGCCAGATGCGCCAGGAAATCCTGTCGGTTCAGGGAATGGCGCGGGGGGAGGACAGCAAGAGCCTGCGGTAACGCGGAGACGGTTTCAAAAAACGCAAAGGGAGGAAAGAAAAATGAAGACCATTCGGGACAAGCAGCTGCTGGTGGGCGCGGACTTTGCGGGGTATCCGCTGAAGGAAGCGGTGTGCGCGCACCTGCGCGAAAGAGGCTGGACGATCACGGACGTGGGCGTCACAGATCCCGCGGACAACGACACGGAGAACATGTTCCATCGCGTGGGGCTGCGCGTGGGCGCGCTGATTTCGGAGGGAGCGTTTGAACGGGCGCTGCTCTTCTGCGGCACGGGCATGGGCATCCACATCGCGGCCAGCAAGTGCCCGCACGTGCACGCGGGGGTGGTGGAGTCGGTTCCGGCGGCGCTGCGGGCGATTACCGGAAACGGCGTAAACGTGCTGGCGATGGGCGCGTTTTACGTCGCGCCCCAGATGGGCTGCGACATCGCGGACGCCTATCTGGGCGCCAGCCTCGGCTCTGGCTATGAGTGGTGGCACAATTTCTATGAGTTTCACAAGCTCGCCATCGACGAGCTGGAGGCGTTTGACTACGAGGCTTACAAGGCGAACGGGTTTAAGATGGAGCATCTCGGAGACTACGACCTCAGCCTGGAGAGCAGGAAGGATCTCCGCTTCCAGCTGAGGGGAGACGAATAAGCAGCGAGCGAAAGGGCTCTGCTTCGGACGGTCAGAGCCTGAAAAAAGCTCGGGAGGGATGAAACCCTCTCGAGCTTTTTGACAAGCTGACGGACGGGGAAGCGAGCGCACCGGCGCTGCCGCCTGCCCGGTTTTCAGTGGCCGCACAAAACTGGCGGCCTGTCCTTTTTACGGAGACCTGAAGCGAAGCGGAACTCACGCCTTCCCGGGGAGCCTCCTGACCGGCGCGCGCCGGAAGGTCTTCTCGTTCGGCAGCAGCTGGACACGTGCCCGAGAGCATTCCCACCGTGGAGCCTGCCTGCGCCTGAACCGGCCTGACGAAGGCCGGCTGCAACGGCACGATCTACACCTGCATCCACAATTCGCAGAGCGACGTCGTCGGGCTGCTTGACAATTCGGGCTTTTTGGTTGTAGAATACAAGTGCGACGCATGGGACAGGCCGATCAGGGCACGGGCAATCTGGCAGCAGCGCCGGGCAAGCGCAATCCGTTCCGCTGTGCGATCATGATTACATTACGCATGAAATCAGCACTTATGGAGGCACATACTTTGATCTATGGATTGGAAAAACAGGTTGCTATTTTCAATCATTAGGTTCGCAGAAGGTTGCAGAGTTAGATATTATGGATTAAGGAGAAAAAGATGAAGTGCGAACATGACGTAGAAGGATACGAATGGAAATGCTGTTCTAAATGCGGTAAACTCGTTCGGGTAAATGAAAAACGGAGATTCATTCGGGAAACTCTGATAGTCGTATCTATGTTTACGATAGATCCTATGATCGCCGACTGGTTGATTGATGTCCTGAAATTAGCAAACCATAATCCGCATAATATGACCCACGCCTTGCTTGGCTGCATTCCACTTCTTGCCGTCTGGGTCATTACGCATCATTTTTTGCCAGTCTACGATGTAAAAAAACCAGAGGAATAACCTATATTCCCCGCCGCTGGTGTGCGGCGGGCTTTTCTCGTGCCGCCATTTTATTGAGGTCAATAAAATGATCAGCGCGTCACGCTTTGCCGCCGCCCTGCCCGTCCGTGCCTTATCCGTTGTCCGCCCAGACGCGGAACGGCTCACAGAAGCGTTTCTGCGCGAAACAGGGGCATACGAAAAAAACGGCTAGCTTTACAGGCCTCAACGAGTTTGGCTGCCAAAAATCAGCTTATCAGGCAGATAAAATCCCTTTCGGGCGGCATGAGACGAGCCAGTGTGACCCTCTTGCAGAAGACCGCTGTCGGCTTCATCCAACCTGTTTTGTATCTTATAAAAGCAGAACGGTATAGAATTCGGGGAAATGAGCCCTTTATGCGCACGATATCTGCTCTTTTGTTTGCGTCCACTTCATAGCCCATCCGAACCATGTCATTGGATGGGCTATGAAACGGCAGTAACCTATACGCAGACAAAAGCAAGCGTCGAAAGACTTCGCTTCGGTCATATTGTCAGGGGTTGGGAACCGTCATCGGCCAGCGTGTCAGGAAGCGTCCCGTGCCCGCCGTACGCGCCGGCCGAGGCGCTCGTTTTCCCTGAGAAAGTCGTAGTCGGGCCGCGTCAGCAATTCCTGAAAATCCGGTGCGGGCATTGCGCGTCGCCTCCTTGCGTGAGCTGTTTCCGGGATAGGGGGCGGGGGTCAGGCTTTGCGCGCGAGGATCTGATCGATTTTGTCCAGCTCCTCCCGGGTGAGGGGGGCGGCGTCCAGCGCCCGGACGTTTTCCAGAATCTGCTCCGGCTTGCTGGCGCCGATCAGCGCGCTGGTCACGGCGGGGGTGCGGAGCGTCCAGGTCAGCGCCATCTGCGCCAGGCTCTGTCCGCGCTCAGCGGCCACGTCGTTCAGCCGGCGGACGATGGACAGCTTTTCCTCGGTGATGTCGGAGGCCTTGAGGTGGCGCGGGTCATGCACGGCGCGCGAATCCGCGGGCAGACCGTCCAGATACCTGCTGGAGAGCAGGCCGCCGCAGAGCGGGCCGAAGGCGATGCAGCCGACGCCCTCCTGAGTCAGCACGTCCGTCAGGCCGTTTTCAATTCGGCGGTTGAGCATGGAATAGTTGGGCTGGTGGATGAGCAGGTGAGTGCCCATGGCGCGCAGCGTCCGGATCGCGGCCTGTGTCTGCTGGGCGTCGTAGTTGGAAACGCCCACGTACAGCGCCTTGCCGCTGGCCACGATGTCGTGCAGCGCCTGCATGGTTTCCTCGATGGGCGTTTCCGGATCGGGGCGGTGGTGGTAGAAGATGTCCACATAGTCCACATGCATGCGCTTCAGGCTCTGATCCAGGCTGGCGATCAGGTATTTCCGACTGCCGTGGTTTCCGTAAGGCCCCTTCCACATATCGAAGCCCGCCTTGGTCGAAAGCACCAGCTCGTCACGGTGCGGCCGCCAGTCGCGGTCCATATGCGCGCCGAAGTTGCGCTCGGCCTCACCGTAGGGCGGGCCGTAGTTGTTTGCCAGATCGAAGTGGGTGATTCCGTGGTCAAAGGCGGTGCGCAGCAGGCTCTGCTGTACGCCGAAGGGCGTGATGCTTCCGAAGTTATACCACAGGCCGAGCGACAGCGCGGGCAGCAGGAGGCCGCTGCGGCCGCAGCGACGGAAGGCGTTTCTTTCGTAACGGTCTTCTGCGGGGATATACATATTGAACACGCTCCTTTTCTTGTAGAACTCGCCGCCATCATTATAGCATATAAACGCGCGGATGACAATTGGCGGCGAACAAAAAGGCGGCGCGTTCGCCGTCCCAGCTTGTCAAAAAAGGTTTTGACAAGCTGGTGGACGGGGAAGCACGCTCCCCGGCCAGGTGCCGCGCCTCAAATCT
>CAKUFB010000049.1 GCA_934647145.1 uncultured Clostridia bacterium | reverse complement strand
GGCATGGGCTTCTATCGCAGCGGCGGCGCGCCTATCCCCGTCGCGACGCAGGCGCCCGACCCGGCCTTTGTGGTCGACGATCCGGACGCAATCGTGTTGGGCGTGTATAAGGAAAACGGCCTGCCCGCCTTCGCGATGAAGCAGGCAGGGGAGTGTACGCTGGTCTACTTCGGCTCGACCGCGCTGACGACGCGCGTGCTGCGGGCGCTGGCCCGGAAGGCCGGAGTGTTCCTGTACGCGCACGAGGATGCGATTGTGTACGCCTGCCAGGGCTACGTCGGCCTGCACGCGGTTAAGGACGGCTCATTCACGCTGCATCTGCCTTCGCGGCGCGCCCTTCGCGAGGTGTTCTCCGGTCAGGTATACGCGCCCTGCGACCGGCTCACGCTCAATCTGAGAAAAGGCGAAACGCGGCTGTTCGAGTATGTTGAGGAGCGAGCAGGTCTGTAACCGCCGAAAAGCCCGGTATTCAGGCAAGCTTAACGGTGTAACCGCAAAAAGCCGCGCCGAACGGAAGGAATATTCCCTCTGTCCGGCGCGGTTTGTTGTGCAGTTCACATGCTCAGCAGGCTGAATTCCCCCTCCGCGGCAAAGCACCGCCCGGCCGGGCAAGAATTGCGCCATTCTGCAGCAGCATGCTTTTCTTGCAGCTGCTTTCCGGGAGGGGCCTGGGGAGGTGACTTTCTCAGAAAGTCAGCCTCCCCAGCGTACCCTGTGCGCTGCCTCGAGCATGCTCCGGGCGTGGGCACGGCCAGTTTCAAGGTCGCCCGCGCCGCCGACCATGCGCGCGATTTCGTCCACGCGCTCGTCGGTAGACAGGGCGCGCACGCTGCTGCCGGTGCGGCCGTCCTTCACGGTCTTCTCGACCAGGAAGTGGTGGTCGCCCAGCGCGGCGATCTGGGGTAGGTGACTGACCGCAATGACCTGCCGCCTGCGGCCGATGGCGCTCATCTTTTCGCCGACGACCTGAGCCATGCGCCCGCTGATGCCGGTGTCAATCTCGTCGAAGATCATCGTGCCCACCTGGTCGCGGTCGGCCATGATGGTCTTGATGGCCAGCATGATGCGGGAGAGCTCGCCGCCCGACGCGGTGGCGGACAGCGGCCTGAGCGGCTCGCCGGGGTTGGGCGAGATGAAGAACTCGACCGAGTCGAAGCCCTGCGCGCCCGGCTGCTCCAGGCGGGTCAGGCGCGCCTCGAAGCGCACGCGGTTCATGCCCAGCTGAGCCAGCTGCCCGGTCACGGCCTGCTCGAAGCGGCGGGCCAGCTGCTCGCGCGTCTGAGAAAGCGCCTGCGCGGAGAGGCGCAGCTGCGTTTCGCAGAAGGAGGCCTGCTCGCGAAGCTCGTCTGCGCGCAGATCGCCCTCATCCAGCGCGGCCAGCTGCCTGTCGATCTCCTCCTTCTGGCGCAGCACGTCGGAAAGCTCCGGCCCGTACTTGCGCTTGAGCTTTTCGATGTCCTCCAGGCGGCTGCCGACCCGGTCGAAGGCGGCGGGGTCGAAGTCCAGCCCCTCCATCAGGTCCTGCAGCTCGTAGCCCGCGTCCTGCGCGCCGATGTACAGCTCGTTCAGGCGGCTGCTGAGCGCGTCGAAGCGCGCGTCGATGCCGGAAATCTTGTCCATCGCGGAGGACGCGCGGCGCAGGGCCTCGGCGGCGCTGGGGGAGCGCTCGGTGCCCGTGTAGACCAGGCGGTAGGCCTTTTCGACCGACGAGGACAGCTTTTCGGCGTTCTGCATCAGCGTGAACTGGCGCTCGAGCTTTTCGTCCTCGCCCTTTTTCAGGCGCAGGCTCTCGATCTCCTCCTTCTGCCGGGAGAGCACCTCCTGCTTGAGCGCACGGTCGCGCAGGTCGCTCAGGAGCTGCTGCAGGCGGCGCTTCACGGCGCTGAACTCCTCAAACTGGCCCTTGACCTGCTCGGCCAGGTGTACGTGATCCTCGCTGCCGTAGTGGTCGAGTATGCCCAGGTGGTTGGCCGGGGTCATCAGCGACTGATGCTCGTGCTGGCCGTGCATTTCCACCAGCATCGCGGCGATCTGGCGCAGCTGGGAGAGCGGCACGACGTTTCCGGCTACCCGGCAGATGTTGCGCCCGCTCTGGGAGAGCTCGCGTCCGAGGGTCAGTATGCCGTCCTCAGCCTCCAGCTGCCAGCTCTCCAGCAGCGATTTGATCTTTTCATTGCCCGCCACATCGAACACCGCCTGCACGCTCGCCCTGTCCGCGCCCGTGCGGATCAGCTCCCGGTCGGCGCGCCCGCCCAGCACCAGATTGACCGAGTCGATGACGATCGACTTGCCCGCGCCGGTCTCGCCGGTGAGCACGTTCAGCCCCTCGCCCAGCTCCAGATGCAGCCGTTCGATCAGCGCGATGTTGCGGATGTTCAGTTCAAGCAGCATACGGCTCCCTCCCGTGGTTTTACTTGCGCATCATTTCCTGGAAGCGCTGGATGACCGAGTGTACCTTCTCGCGGGATTCCACGGCCACGAAGATGGTGTTGTCGCCCGCCAGCGTGCCCACGATTTCGGGCCAGGTCAGGTTGTCGATCAGCTCGGCGGCGGCCGAACCGCTGCCCGAGAGCGTCTTGACGATGACCAGGTTGTCGGCCTGGGCGACCGAGAGCACCGATTCGGCGAAGATGCGGCTCAGGCGCTCGTTCTTTTCCACCTCGGTGCGGGTCAGCGGGGCGTAGTGGCTGCTGCCGTCGCTCGAGGCGACCTTGGACAGGCCGAGCTCGCGGATGTCGCGCGAGATGGTGGCCTGCGTGACCAGCATGCCCGTTTTGCGCAGCAGCGCGGCCAGCTGCTCCTGGGTATCGATGTTGTGCTCCGTGATGGTGCGCAGTATCGCGCTGTGGCGATCCGCCTTGGAGACGCGGTGCATTTTCTGGGCGTCTTCAGTACTCATGAAGAGGTTCCTCCTGTCTTGATGGTCTGTATACTATGCCGCGTGCGGCGTCATGCGATTCAGGTTCTTCCCAGGCGCGCGCAGATTGCCTGGCAGACGCCCTCCGGCGTCAGGGAGCATTCGGCCAGCTGCTCCTCGACCGTGCCCTGCTCGATGAAACGGTCGGGGACGCCCAGGCACAGCGCCTGCGCGTTCAGACCCCACTGAGCCAGCTTCATCAGCACGCCCGCGCCGAAGCCGCCCGCCAGCGCGCCGTCCTCCAGCGTGACCACCAGGCGATGCGCGCTGGCCGCCCGGCGCAGCATGTCCTCGTCCATGGGCTTGATGAAGCGCGCGTCGATCACGCCGCAGGAAATCCCCTGCGCCATGAGCTGTATCGTGGCGTTGAGCGCGCACTGCACCATCCGCCCGCAGGCCAGGATCACCGCGTCCTCGCCCGCGAGCATTTCCTCCCAGCTGCCCACGCGCAGCCGCTCGGACACGCCCAGCGCGCTGCCCATGTCCGCGCCGTCCTTGGCGTAGCGGATGGCCATGGGCGCGTCCAGCTCGTGGCTCAGGTCAATCATGCGGTGCAGCTGGCGCACGTCGCGCGGGGTGGCGATCACCATGCCCGGAACCTGACGAAGCAGCGGAATGTCGTACAGTCCCTGGTGCGTCACGCCGTCCGCGCCCACCAGCCCGCTGCGGTCGAGGAGCAGCTTGACCGGCAGGCGCTCGATGGCCACGTCGTGCAGAACCTGGTCAAAGGCGCGCTGCAGAAAGGTCGAGTACACCCCCACGTAGGGCAGCAGGCCTGCCGCGGCCATGCCCGCCGCCATCGTGACCATGTGCTCCTCGGCGATGCCCACGTCGAAAAAGCGATCCGGGAAGCGCTCGGCAAACAGCGACAGCCCGGTGCCCTGCGGCATGCCCGCCGTCAGCGCCACCACGCGCAGATCCTGCTCGGCCAGCGTACACAGGTGCTCCGCGGCGATTTTGCCGTTCGAGAGCGCCTTTTCATCGTGCTTTTCGACGAAGTAGTGGGGCGATACGCCGTGGTAAAGGTCGGGCTGCTTTTCGGCCTGCTCGTAGCCGCGTCCCTTTTGGGTCACGACGTGCAGTATAACCGGGCCGTCCGCCTCCTTCGCCCGGGAGAGCAGCGCGATCAGGCGGGCAATGTTGTGGCCGTCGATCGGGCCGTAATAGTCGCAGCCCAGCGCGTCGAAGAAGCGATCCTCGACCAGCAGCGACTTGAGGCGCGACTTCACGTTGTGTACCGCCCGCTCGGCCTTTTCCCCGCGCGGAAGGTGTGAAAGCGCCGCCTTGACCCCGTGCTTCAAGCCGGAGTAGACGTTGCTCTGCCGCATCCGCGTCAGGTGATTGGCCAGCGCGCCCACGTTCCTCGAGATGGACATCTCGTTGTCGTTCAGAATCACGATCAGGCGGGTGTGCGTCTGACCGGCGTCGTTGAGCGCCTCGTAGCACATGCCGCCGGTCAGCGCGCCGTCGCCCAGGAGCGCCAGCACGTGATTGTGCCCGCCCATCAGGTCGCGCGCCCGCGCCATGCCCAGCGCCGCCGACAGCGCGTTGGAGGCGTGCCCGGCCACAAACGCGTCGTATTCGCTCTCGCTGGGGCGCGGAAAGCCGCTCACGCCGCCCCTCTCGCGCAGGCGCTCAAAGCCCGCCTGACGGCCGGTCAGCAGCTTGTGTACGTAGCTTTGATGCCCCACGTCGAACACCAGCTTGTCCTGGGGCAGGTCGAACACATAGTGTATCGCCAGCGTCAGCTCCACCACGCCCAGGTTCGAGGCCAGATGCCCGCCCTGCCTGAGCACGGTGTCGATCAGCCTGCGGCGGATCTCCCCGGCCAGATCGTTCAGTTCCTGCACCGAAAGCCGCTTCAGCGCCTCCGGAGAGTCGATTTTTTCCAGCATTTTTCCACGATACCCTTTCCAAGTCTGCGCCCGCTCAGCCGGCGATCACGGCGACCAGTACGCCCAAAAGCGCCCCGGCGATCACCTGCACCGGCGTGTGGCCGATCAGCTCCTTGAGCGCCTTCTGGTCGCGCAGCCGGCCGTTCTCGATCAGCTCGCCCACGATCTGGTTGAGCAGCGCGGCCTGCCGGCCGGTTTCAAGCCGCACGCCCGCCGCGTCCACCATCACGATGAACGCCAGCATGCAGGCGAGCGCGAACAGCGGCGTGGCGAAGCCCTCACGCATGCCGAGCGTGGTCGCCAGGCAGCACACGACCGCCGAGTGCGAGCTGGGCATGCCGCCCAGGCCGAACACCAGCCGCCCCACGTCCAGCCTCTTTTCCTTACACAGCGCCACCGCCAGCTTGATCAGCTGCGCCGCGAACCAGGCGATGACGCACAGAAGCAGCGTGCGGTTGTGAAAAATCTCGATCAGCGCGTGCATTTCCGTTCACTTCCTATAATGAGTCCCTCGACTCCATCCAGTTCATTGCCCTTGCGGGGCAGTCTCACGTACTCTTTTGACCACGAAGAATCTGGAGGCTCTGATTTATGGCCGACAGATTCGCGTTCTATCCGGCGGCAGCAAGTGGAACCGGGCACTGCCCGGGGCGGCCAACGGTCGTCGCCCCAGCCGGTCGGCAGCCAGTAACTCCGTGTACTGCCCAACACGAAGAATCTGGAGGCTCTAATCTATGGCCGACAGATTCGTGTTCTATCCGGCGGCAGCAGGTGGCAGTCGGCCCTGCCGACCGGCAGCGAGTGCGTCCAGGCTCAGCCTGGTGTTTTCCGGGATGGGTCTGGGGAGGCGCCTTTTTCAAAAAGGCGGCCTTCCCAGCGTGTCCTTAGTGCGTTCGCTGCAGCAGATCGCCGGCGAGGGTGCGCAGGAAGGCGGCCTGATCGCCGAAGGGGGCGAGTGCGGACTGTGCCTCGGCGGCCAGCCTTGCGGCCCTTTCTCGCGCGCCGGTCAGGCCGTAGAGCGCGACGTAGGTCAGCTTGCCCTCGCGCGCGTCCTTGCCGACGGACTTGCCCAGCGTTTTCTCGTCGCTGAGCACGTCGAGCAGGTCGTCCACCGCCTGAAACAGCAGCCCCAGCTTCACGCCGTAGCCGGTCAGGGCGACCGTCTCCGCGCTGTCCGGGGCATAGCCGCACAGCGCCGCCCCCGCGCGCAGCGGCGCGATCAGCAGGCAGGAGGTCTTGCACAGGTGGATGTACTGAAGCATCGCTTCATCCCGCACCTTCTCCCGCTCGCAGTACAGATCCAGGCACTGCCCCGCGATCATGCCCGCACTGCCGGCCATTTTCGCGACGTCGTTCATCGCCTGAACGTGCCGCATCGCGTGCCCGGGGTGAGCCAGCGCGTTTTCGAGCATGACCTCATAGGCCCGGTTGAGCAGCCCGTCTCCGGCCAAGATCGCCTGACCCTCGCCGAAGACCACATGACTGGTCGGCCTGCCGCGGCGCAGGGTGTCGTCGTCCATCGCGGGCAGGTCGTCGTGTATCAGCGAATAGGTGTGGATCATCTCGAGCGCGCAGGCCACGGGCATCGCCTCCTCGCGGTCGCCGCCCAGCATGTCCACGGTGGCCAGCAGCAGGCCGGGACGCAGCCGCTTGCCGCCCGAAAGCAGACTGTAGCGCATCGACTCGGCCTGCAGCGCGGGCGTCTCGCCGAACGCAGGCACGCCCTTCACGCCCTCGGGCAGAAAGCGCAGCAGCGCCTCCTCCACCAGCGCGGCGTAATCCCTGAGCGTCATGCCTGCACCTCCCCGGAAATGTCCTCGCGCGTCAGGTCGGCCTTGAGCGCCTCGATGCGCGCCTCGCCCTCGCTGAGCTGCTGGCTGAGCGCCCTGGACAGCTTGAGCGCGCGCTCGTAGGTCTTGAAGGACTCGTCCAGGCTCAGCTGCCCGCCCTCCAGCGCCTCCACCAGCGCGGTCAGCTCGCTCATGCCGGTTTCAAAACTCTTTTTCATGGTTCCTCCTTGTCGGTCAGGAGCGCCTCGCGGCTGCCGTCGCGCATGCGCACGGTGATCGCGCCGTGAAGCGGGAGAATGTCGCTCTGCGCTCTTCCGCCCTGCTCCACGACCGCGTACCCGCGCGAGAGCACGGCGTTCGGATTCAGCGTGGCCAGCGTGCGTTCAAGCAGGGTCAGCTCGTGCCGCTTCTTTTCGAGCGCCCGGGTTTTGGCTGCGTCCAGGCGAACGCTCAGCGCCTCCAGCGCGGCGGCCTTGGGCCCGGTCAGCGCGGCCTTCAGGCTCCGGGGGGAGAGCGGCGCGCTTAACCTGTCCAGCTGCGCGCGGCGAAGGCGCAGGAGACTGTCCATCGCCCCGCCCGCGCGAATCGCCAGCGAGCTGATCTCGCTGACCAGCCCCGCGATTTCGGGCACGGCCAGCTCGGCCGCCGCCGAAGGGGTGGGCGCGCGCAGATCGGCGGCAAAGTCGGCGATGGTGAAGTCGGTCTCGTGCCCCACGCAGGACACGACCGGAATCCTCGAGCGGCGAATCGCCCGCGCGACGATTTCCTCGTTGAACGGCCACAGCTCCTCGATCGAGCCGCCCCCCCGTCCACATAATATGACGTCGCAGGAGCCCTCGCGGTTCAACAGCTCCAGCGCGGAAACGATCTGAGACGCCGCCTCCGCGCCCTGCACGCCGGACGGCGCGAGCAGAATGTTCACATGCGGATTGCGCCGCCGGGACACGCGCACGATGTCGCGCAGCACCGCGCCCGTTCGCGAGGTGACCACACCGATCGTCCGGGGCATGAGCGGCAGGGGGCGCTTGAGAGACGGGTCGAACAGCCCCTCCGCGGCCAGCTTCTGCTTGAGCTTTTCAAAGCGCTGGTACAGGTCGCCTGTTCCCTGCGCCTCGATCGACTCGACGTAGAGCTGATAGCTGCCGCCCGCCACGTACAGGGAGGCCGTCGCGGTCACGATCACGCTCATGCCGTCGGCAAGGCGCAGGCCGCTGCCGCCCGCGTGCTGCCGGAACAGCACGCACTGCACCCGCGCGCCCTCGTCCTTGAGGGTGAAGTAGGTGTGGCCGCTCACCGCGCGCTTGAGCCCAGAAACCTCGCCCTGCACCCGCACCGCGCGCAGCATGGGGTCGCCGGACAGCTTCAGCCGCACGTAGTCGTTGAGCTGGCTGACGCTCAGCACCCATTCACCGGCCATAGCGCTTCGCCGCCTCAATCGTGTTCTTCATCAGGCAGGCCACCGTCATCGGGCCCACGCCGCCCGGCACCGGGGTCAGGTACCCGGCAACCTCGGCCACCGACTCGTCCGCGTCCCCGCACAGCGCGCCGTCTGGCAGCCGGTTGATGCCCACGTCGATCACCGCCGCGCCCGGCTTGATCATGTCCGCGGTCACAAAGCGCGCCTTTCCGATGGCCAGAACCAGTATGTCCGCCTCGCGGGTGATCTCGGCCAGGTTTTTCGTGTGCGAGTGGCAGACGGTCACCGTGCAGTTTTCCCGCAGCAGCATGAGCGCCATGGGCTTGCCCACGATGTTGCTGCGCCCCAGTACCACCGCGCGCGCGCCGTCCATGGGCACGTTTGCGCGGCGCAGCAGCTCGATGCAGCCGGTGGGCGTGCAGGGAGTGAGCGCGTGCTGTCCCTCGAGCAGCAGCCCGGCGTTCATCGGGTGAAAGCCGTCCACGTCCTTTCGCGGGTCGATCGCGAGAAGCGCCGCCTGCTCGTCCAGATGCGCGGGCAGGGGCAGCTGCACCAGCAGGCCGTGTACCGACTCGTCCGCGTTCACCGAGGCAATCGCGTCCATCAGCGCCTGCTGCGGCGCGTCCTTCGGCAGACGAATCACCCGCGAACGGATGCCGCAGGCCCTGCAGGCGCGCTCCTTGTTGCGCACGTATACCTGAGAGGCGGGATCCTCACCCACCAGTATCACCGTCAGCGAGGGGAAAATCCCCTTTTCCTGAAGCGCCGCGCTTTCCCGCGCGCACTGCGCCCTGACCTCTCCGGCGATGGCCTTTCCGTCGATTAACTGCATGATGTGTCCTCCTTGATGGGATGCGTGCGATGGGGGCGGCGCCCTTGTGGGGCAGTTTCTCCGGTTTTTCCGCAGACGAAGAACCTGGAGGCAATGCCGACAGACGTTTTCCGGGCGAGTCCCGGAAAACCGGAGAAATTGGGAACTTGAATCTATGGTTCCTAATTTCGTCGCCAGAATCGGCGGCAGCAAGTGGGTGCAGGCTCAGCCTGCCCGGCGGCGGCCAGTGCTTACATTCCGGGCAAGAACAGCGCTCCTTCAGCGGTGCAGGATCATTCTTGCAGCCGCTTTTCGGGAGAGCTCGAGAGGGGCTTTTCTCAGAAAAGCCGCCTCTCGATCGTTTTCTCCGTCCTCTCTGCGCCCAGCAGCGCCACGCCGCAGGCGTTGTCGCCGGAGTACTCGGGGCGGCCCCAGTACAGCTTCATCGGGGACTTGAGGCGGTGAAGGCGCTGAGGCAGCAGCTCGCGCAGCAGCAGCGAACTGGCCACGCCGCCGGAGAGCAGCACGCGCTTTTGACGGGTCGCCTGGCGGGCGTTTTCGAACAGCTTGGCCAGCGTGCGGGCGACGCAGGAATAGACCTCGGCGGCCATGTCCTCGGGAGACAGCTCGCCTGAGACGATCATCCGCTGCGCCGCGGACTCACTGCCCGAGAAGCTGCACTCCATGCCGCGCACCCAGATGGGCAGCAGTGAGCGCGCCTGTCCCTTTCTGGCCAGCTCCTCGAGCGCCGGGCCGCAGGGAAAGCCCAGCCCCAGCGCCACGCCGACCCGGTCGACGAACTGCCCGGCGTGCAGGTCGCTGCTGCCGCCCAGCAGGGTCAAGCTGCCATTTTGGGCGTGCAGCAGCTCGGTCGTGCCGCCCGACAGGTGCAGCGCCAGGAACTCCTGCGCCATCAGGCCGCTGTCCACCAGCGCGGCGCGCACATGCCCCTGCTGATGACTGGTCGCGTAAAAGGGCGCGCGCAGCGCGGCGGCAAGGGCGCGTCCGTGTCCCTCGCCGACGGTGAATACCGGCATGTACGACCCCTCCGCGCCGCGCGGACGGGTGCTGGCGCACACGGCGCGGATTGTAACGTCCGGATGCTCGGCCAGCAGCTCCTCGATCAGCCCGGGCAGGCGTGTCACGTGCTGAAACACCGCCTGGGACTGCTGAAGCCCCCGCTCTCCGGCCTCGACCGTGAGCAGGCGGCGCTTCTGTCCGATGACCACTCCGTCCCAGGCCAGCGCGGCCGAGGTGGTGTAGCAGCTGGTGTCCAGCCCCAGCACCGCGTCCATCAGGCGTTCAGGGCGCGCTGCACGCTGCCCAAAATGCCGTTGACGAACGCGACCGACTGGGGCGAGGCGTAGGTGCGGGTCAACTCGAGCGCCTCGTTGATGACCACGCTGCCGGGCACGTCCTCGTGCGTCAGCTCGTAGACCGCCAGGCGCAGGATGGCCAGCGTGACCTTTTCGATGCGGTCGATGCGCCAGTTGGCGGCATACTGCCCGATCAGCGCGTCCAGCTCGCCGGTGTGCTCCTGCACGCCCGCGACCAGCGCGTCCATGAAGTCGGCTTCGTTCTCGTTCGGGCGGATCTCCAGAAGACCCATGCGGGTGTCCTCGCCGCCGTCGCCGCCCATCTGCCACTCGTAGATCAGCTTCATGGCCGCGGCGCGCGCTCCGGTTCTGTCCATAACGTTTTCCTCCTCAGTTTTCAAGCTCCGCAATGTACAGCATGAGCCGACGCGCCGTTTGGGCGCGCCGGCATGTGTCTCGAGGGGTGGGATTATTGGGCCTCGTCAGAGGCTCTCTCTTCGACGGCGGGCTCCTCGGCGGGCAGCTCGACCGCGAGCGTCTGCGCGGGCTCCTCGGGCGCCGGCTCGGGCTCGGGCTGCTCAACGGCCGGCTCGGGCTCGGGCTGCTCGACGACTGGCTCGGGCGCGGGCGCCTCGACAACCGGCTCGGGCGCGGGCTGCTCGATGACCGGCTCCCGGACGGGCGCCTCGGCCATCGGCTCGTTCACCGGCAGCGCGGCGGGCGTTTCCTTTACGGATTCCGCCGGGCGCGCGGGCAGGGGCGCGGCCGGAGCCATGATCGACTCGGGCGCTTTGCCGTTCTTCAGGCCGCGCTTTTTGGCGGCGGGCTCGGGCGAGCGCACCTCGGTCACGGTGATGATGACCTCGCGCACGGCGATGCCTGAGAATTCCTCGATGAAGCGCTTGATGTTGCGCTGCATCAGCATGGTGACGTTGGGAATATGCGCGGTGGAGGAGAGCACCATGCGCACCAGCACGGTGATGGAGTCCTCGTGGTTAATGACCTGGCTTTTGAGCTCGAGCACCTCGTCGCTCTGGCCAATGGCCTCCTTCACCAGGGTTTCCAGCGCGCCGACGGTCACGTTGACCGCGCCGTTTTCGGTGTTCTGCAGCGCCACGTTGCCCTTATCGCCGCGCTTTTCGCGCTTGAAGGCCAGAAGGAACATGCCGATCGACCACACCGCCATCACGCCCAGCAGGATATAGGGCAGGAAGGGAACCGCGTCCAGCGCCCGCCTGATCAGATCCAGAGCCGGCCGGAACACCTCGGGCGCGAGGAAGGCCAGCGCCGCCCCGGCCAGCGCCAGCAGCCACACGAGCGCGTACAGCGCCAGCAGCAGCCGGTTGATAAATTTCATTTTCATGCTCGGATCGCCTCGCTTTACTGATTGCCCTGAGAGGCGGTTTCATTCGCCGCCTGCTCAGGCGCGGCATCCTCTTCGTCGTCCTCGAGCTGCATGTCGAAGTCGTCGTCGTCCTCAGGCTTCTCCCCGGTCTCCTGCTCAGACCTCGGCTCGTCCTTTTCCTCAGGCTGCGCGCCGCGGGCGCTGTCCTCCTGCTGCTTCTGCAGGAGCAGGCGCTGCTGCTCCTCGATTTCGGCGGCGGCCTTCATTTCGCGCTCGAAATTGACGCCCTGGACGTGTATGTTGACGCAGGTTACGTTCAGGCCGCTCATGGTTTCGACGGCTTTTTTGACGTTCTCCTGAATGCTTTTGGCGATTTCGGGCACCGGGAAGCCGTAGTCCACGATGATCGACACGGCGACGGAGAGCGCGTTGTCGGCCATGTCCACGCGCACGCCCTTGGTCAGGTTTTTCGTGTTGCTGCCGCGGCGGGTGAAGATGTCGGCCAGGGAAGTGGTCGAGCCGCCGTACATGCAATTAACGCCCTCCACCTCGGTGGTGGCCAGGCCTACGATGGTCGCGATGACGTCGGTGGCGAAGGACACCGTACCATTGTTATTCGTCTCCAGCTGCACGTTTGCGGGCTGATTCTCACTCATTGAAAAAGCACCTCCTTGCGTTGCTCCTATTATAGCAGATTGGAGGGCGATCTGTAAACAGGCTGCTGTTTAATTTCTTGGAATCCCCGCATTTGCGTCACGCAGGCGCGCATGAACGGGCGGGCGGAGGGCATACTCGGTGCGAGGTGATCGGAGCATGCGGGGGTGGCTGGAGCGAAACGGGTATTATGTGTTTCTGGCGGTGCTGATCGCCTGCCTGGGCGCGGGGGCGTGGCGGCTGAGGAACCGGCCCGCGCGCCGGGAGCAGGAGACGGCGCTGAGCGCCATGGCGGAAACGGGCGGCGATTATCTGCTGGATCCGCTGGATCCGTCGCGCCGCCTTGAGGCGGGGGAGGAGCAAAGGGCCGTCTGGTCGGACGCGCTGTCCTGCTGGTCGGGGCACGCGGGATGGGATTTTTACTGCGCGGAGGGCGCGGCCGTCTACGCGGCGGAGGCGGGCGAGGTCGTCCGGATGTATCGGGACGCCTTCCTCGGCAACGCGCTCGTGGTGCGTGCGGAGCAGGGCGAGACGGTCTATGCGGGGCTTGCGGACGAATGCGCGCTGCGCGTGGGCCGGCGCGTAGAGGCGGGCGAGCGGATCGGCAGTGTGGGCGAAGGCGGCCTGGGCGAGCCGGACGCGCCGCACCTGCACCTTCAGATCAGCCGGATCGCGCCCACCACCGGCGCGCAGGCCGGCCGCTAACCGGGGATGCGTTCCGCTCGGGCGCATCGGCATTCCTTCTGCAAAGAAATTCGGGGAGGCGGCTGCGGCCGTCTCCCCGATGCAGACTGTCGCCCCCCCCCCCCCCCGGAGAGCTCGAGAGGGTCGCAAC
>CAKUFB010000048.1 GCA_934647145.1 uncultured Clostridia bacterium | reverse complement strand
TTGAGGCGCGGCACCTGGCCGGGGAGCTTGCTTCCCCGTCCACCAGCTTGTCAAAACCTTTTTTGACAAGCTGAATCGGGGAGGCGGCTGCGGCCGTCTCCCCGATGCGCTTTGCGTCAGCCCCTGAGAAGATTCACAGGGCGCTTTCCGGCCATTTCCGCGTCTGAAAAACCTGATTCTGCGGTTTTCATCCCTGAACGGACGAAGCGCGCGCTCCTGTGAATGCCCTAATCATCGCATGCCTTGAGCAGCAGGCAGGCGTTGGCGGGCACGAAGAGCGGACTGTCCAATCGGTACTCGCCGCCCTCGACGAGGTCGACGCAGCGCCCCCCGGTCAGGCCGGCAAGGCGTGCGGTCACCTCCCGGCCGGTCATGTTCACGACGGCCAGCAGGCGCTCGTCCGCGCTGCGCCAGTCGATGCAGATCAGCGCGTCGCTGTCGGCGTGAACCGTCTCGAAGCTGCACTCGCCCTCGCGGAAGATGCGCTCCCGGCGGCGCAGGGCAACGAGGCGGCGGTAGTAGTCGGGATCGAGCAGCTCGTTTCCGGCGTAGGCCATGTACGCGCCCTCCTGGAACAGCGCCAGCGCCAGCAGCGACCGGGCGAAGGCGGGGGAGAAGCGCTCATAGGCGTACAGGCCGGTCTCGTTGGTGCCGTCGTTCCAGCTGTCGTGGTTGTCCAGCCAGTTGACGTAGAGCGAGGCGATCGGATTGACGCGCTTGCGCACGGCGTAGAATTCCTGCAGCTGCGCGGCGGTCAGGCTGCCCTCGAACAGGCGGGGCCAGAAGCCGAGGGTGGAGTAGGTGTAGCTCACGTCCAGCGCGCTGCGCATGGAGATGAACTCCGGCTCGGTCAGCCAGATCAGGTCGCGCTTGAAGGGATCGACGGCCGCGCGGGCGCGCCTGAAGGCCTCGATCACGCCCAGCAGGTAGGACTTGTCGGCGCGATAGGGCAGGTTTTCGGCGAAGTTGGCGGCGTTGACCCAGTTGGGCGCGTCGAAGCGGAAGCCGTCCACGTCCAGGTCGCGCACGTAGTGAATCAGCGCCTGACACAGCCAGTCCTGCAGTCCCCGGTTCGCCCAGTCGAACGACCAGGTGTACACGCGGAAGATCTCGCCGTCGTCCTGCCGGATGAACCAGTCGGGATGCTCCGTTCGCAGGGGGCAGACCTCGTATTCGCACTTTTTGACCCACTCGGGGTAGTAGTAGCGGCGGCTCTTGTAGGTCTTTTCGTTCCAGCGGGAGATCTCCTTATCGATCACGCCGTGCAGCAGCACGTCCAGTATCACCTTCATGCCCAGCGCGTGCGCGCGCTCGATAAAGGGCTTCAGATCCGCGCCCAGGCTGTGCTGCATCTCGGGGCGGTGCAGGTCGTAGACCGTATACCCCGGGAATGGAAAGGAGGGCATGAGCTGGACACAGTTGTAGCCCACGTCGCGCAGGCGGGGCAGGTCGCGCGTCAGGTCGGCCAGCGCGTCGTAGACGTGGTGGCACTTGTCCTCCCGGAAGCGCACGACGCCGATCTCGGTCTCGTAGATCACCAGATCCCTGAGCGTCTCGCGGGCGGTCGAGGGGTTGACGCGGTGGCCGATCGACTCGTAGAACCGGCCGATGCGGCTGACCTCGTCCCTCCAGTCGCCGCCTGTCAGGTTCAGGCATTGGCCGCCGAAGGTCAGCGTGTCGCCCGGATTCAGGCGGGCGCACACCGGCGCGCACTGGCGAACCGAGCAGCCGCCGTTTGCCGCGGCCAGGTCGATCAGGCTGCGCTCGCGGTCGATGAGCAGGTTATAGACGCTCAGCACGCGCGTCTCGTCGTGCGCGACGAGCACGTCCACGCCGCCGCGCAGGGTCGCGCCCTCGCGGCTGAGGTCATAGCCGTTTTCGCAGACGGACGGCGCGGCGCCCCGCCTCAGGTCGTTTTCGCCCGGAATGACGCTGCCCGGATACTCGGCGAAGGCGAGGCCGGAAAAGGCGGGCGTATAGTAGACCGCGCCGCGCACGAACTCGGTCGTCTCGCCGCGATAGGTCGCCTCGAACCGGCGGATCAGCAGTCCCTCGTCGGTCAGGGAATAAATCCGGTCGAGCAGGAAATCGCCCTCCTCGCCGCGCAGAATCAGCTCGACCGCGTCCTGCGTCTGACGCAGGGCGTGGCTGAGCAGGCGCACGTTCGCGCCCAGGGTGTGCGTGCCGGTGAAGACCTGGCTGGCCCAGCAGACGTTCAGCCCCTCGTGCAGCGAGGAGCCGCTCTTGCCGCCCAGGCGCAGCAGGCAGTCGCTCAGGCCGCTCTCCGTCATCGTCAGCCGCTCGCTCTCGAGCCCCAGCCAGCGCCCGGTTTTCGCGTCGAAGCGCAGCGTCAGCCGTCCGTTGCCGAATCGCAGCTCGCGCTCGCTCGCCTGAAGAGTGATGTGACCTCTCATGTGATAATTCTCCTCTCAGATGCAGTTTCCCGTCAGTGACATCAGTTTAACATAAACCCGCAGAAAATTGAAGGGACAAATCGCGCATCGAGGGGTATAAATCGAACAGGAAATCCGCCGGTTCTGTCGAATCGGAAAAAATAACACGGCAACACACATTGAAAACATAACGTCAAAATATTCTTAACATAAATTGGCATATAGACCGCACTGTGAAATGATATAATTAAACTGTGTAAAAGGTAGAGTTTCTGCCTTTTTGAAGGGAGCAGGGACATGGCGACGGAAAAGAACCTGAAAAAGCTCAGCCGAATGGAGCTGGTGGAGATTCTGTACCGGCAGCGAGAGATGCTCGACGAGCTGAGCGAGCAGAACCGTCAGCTGGAGGCGCGCGCCCGCGAGGCGGAAAGGCGCTGCGTGCAGTATGAGAACCGGCAGCGGGAGGAAGCCGAGCGCCGGGAGGCCGACGACGACCTGCGCGCGCAGATGCGCCGGGTGCTGGAGCAGGTCGACTGCATGAGCGGCGCGGTCGCCCACTGCAGCGAGGCCGAGCGCCGGATTGAGGCCGCGAACGCGCAGGCCGACGAGATTCTCGCTCAGGCCCGGGAGCAGGCGCGGAGCCGCCTGGACGAGGCGGACGCGGAAATCGCCCGGCGCAGGGGGGAATTCACCCGGCAGTGCGAAGAGCTGCTGCGCGGGCAGGAGGCGCTGCGCCGGCTGATGGAAAACTGACAAGGAGACGGCGAGCATGCGAAAGGAAGCGGGACTGCCCACTCTTGAGGCGCTTCAGGCGGAGAAAAAGCGGCTTGAGCATAAGAAAAGATACCGCAGGGCGCTGCTGAGCACGGTGGGCGTGCTGGCGGTGGTGGCGGCGATTGCCGTGCTGCTGTCCACAATCTACATGCCGGTCTTTCGAATCACCGGCACGAGCATGGAGCCCAGCCTGAACGACGGCGACATCATCGTGGCCATGAAGACGCGCAGCTTCTCGCGCGGACAGGTGTGCGGGTTTTACTTCAACAACAAGCTGCTGCTCAAGCGCGTGGTGGCCACGGCGGGCATGTGGGTGGACGTCGACGAGGACGGCTTCGTCTACGTGGACGGGGAAAAGCTCGACGAGCCCTATGTCACCGACCGCAGCCGCGGCATAACCGACCTGACCTACCCCGTGCAGGTGCCGGACGGCTGCGTGTTCGTTCTGGGCGACCACCGCTCCACCTCCGTGGACAGCCGAAGCTCGGTCGTGGGCTTTATAAAGGAAGAAGAGACCGTGGGGCAGATCGTGCTGCGCATCTGGCCGCTGCGGCAGCTGGGACGGGTACAATAGCGAAAAGAAGGGGGAAAAACGTTGAGGCGGGATACGAATCTGAAGCGATATATCGACGAATGCGTCCGCCGCCGGGCACGCCGCGTCAGGCGGTATGCGCTGCTGGGCGTACTCTGCGCGCTCGTTGCGCTGGGCGTGACGGGCAGGCTGATGAAGCCGGCGATCACCGCGACCGCGCAGCCCGAGTGCGGGCGCGAGGAGCATGTGCACGGCCAGGCCTGCTATGAGCGGACGCTGACGTGCGGTCTTGACGAGGGCGAGGGACACGCGCACGCGGAGGCGTGCTTCGCTTCGGTGCTTTCCTGCGGGAAGCAGGAGCATACGCACGACGATCGCTGCTACCCCTCGGAGCTGCCCGAGCAGACGCTCGTTCCCGAGGCGACCGCCGAGCCGGAGGCAGCGCCCGAGACGGCCGAGCCGGATGCGACCGCCGGGCCGGACGCGACCGCCGAGCCGGAGGCAACCGCCGAGCCGGACGCAGCCGCCGAGCCGGACGCAATCGCCGAGCCCGAGACGACGCTCGAGCCGGACGCGACCGCCGGGCCGGATGCGACCGCCGATCTCGAGACGACGCTCGAGCCGGACGCAACCGCCGGGCCCGAGGATGCGCAGGTATCCCTCGACCCGCTGGACGGGCCGGTGATGCTGCGCGCGGGCGAGGAAGGCGTGTGGGAGGCGCACGCGGCGTTTGCCGAGCGCCTGACGTATGAGCTGACGAACGCGGCGGGCGAGACGGTCCGGCAGGGCGACGCGCCCGAGGGAACGGTGCGCCTGACCATCGAGGAGAGCGGGCTGTACCTGCTGCGCGTGACGGCGCACAGCGGCGAGGCCCAGGCGGCGCAGCTCCTGAGCCTGGCGGTGAGCGCCGGGGAGCTCAGGGGCGGCGTGCAGGCGGCGGCTCCTTCCTGCTTCGGCGGGGACGAGGCGGCGTTCAGCCTGCAGGCTGAGGGCGGCGTGCAGCCGGTGAGCTGCCAGGTCTCGATCTGGCAGGACGGCGAGCTGCTCTGGGAGGGCGAGGCGCAGGACGCGGCGCGCGCGCTGACGAGAGCGCCGGAAGCCGTGTCCGAGGTGCGGGCCTGCGCCGTGTGGACGGACGCGTGCGGCCAGATTGCGCAGGCCGAGGCGGCGATTCCCTGCGCGGTGCGCAAAATCGAGACGCGCGCCGAGTGGGAGCGCTCCTTCGCGGGGATGGCAAAGACCGGCGAGTGGCCGAATGATCTGCTGGAGCTGGCGCGCACGCAGCTGGGCTATAAGGAAAGCGCGATCAACTTCGTCGTGAACGAAAAGGGCGAGCGCCGCGGCTACACCCGCTATGGCGACTGGTACGGCAGCGACCACGCGGCCTGGTGCGCGATGTTCGTTTCCTTCTGCCTGCACTACGCGGACGTGCCGGAGGCGTACTTCCCGGTCGAGGCCAACTGCGGCAGGTGGATTCGCGATCTGAACGCCCGTTCGCTGTACCTCAGGGCGGGCGAATACGAGCCGCAGCCCGGCGACCTGGTCTTCTTCGACTGGGAGGGCGACGGCGTGTCCGACCACGTGGGTCTCGTCGAAAAGGCCGGCGGGAAGCTGTATACGATCGAGGGCAACAAGGAAAACCGCGTCATGCGCGCGGAATACGAGCTGAACGACCGCGCGATCTGCGGCTACGGAACGCTGAACGGCGCGTATCAGAGGGCTCTCGGGGCGAACGCGACCGAAACGCCCCTGCCTGAGGAAAGCATGGAGCCGGCCGAAACGCCTGCGCCCGAGGAAAGCGCGGAGCCGGCCGAAACGCCTCTGTCCGAGGAAAGCATGGAGCCGGCCGATACGCCTGCGCCCGAGGAAAGCGCGGAGCCGGCCGATACGCCCCTGCCCGAGGAAAGCATGGAGCCGGCCGAAGCGCCCCTGCCCGAGCAGACGCTCGAGCCGGGCACGGATGAGTGGAACCGGCTTTCGGCGCGCATTTCGGCGCTGGAAATCCCGGCCGGGGACGCAGGCGAGGATGCGCTTGCGCAGTACGACGCGGCGCTTCAGGAGACGCTGGGCGCGGTGCTGTCCGCCCGGGAAAACGGCGCGATTGACGAGCGCGAAGCCGTGAAGCTGCTGGAGGGGCTGGTTTTGAGGCAGGCGGGCGGCGAGAGCGCGCGCTTCGCGGCCCTGCGGGAGAGCATTTCGGGGCTGAAGCAGCCCGCCGAGGACGCGCCCGCGGGTGAAAAGGTGGAATATGACGCGGCGCTGTCCGCGCTGCGCGAACGGATTGCGAGCGCGTATCAGGCGGGAGAGATCGCCAAGTGTGAATACAGCCTGCTGCAGCGGCTGCTCGAGCAGGCGCCCAGGTGCCCGGTGCAGTGCGCGTATGCCGCCCTGGACGGCGCGGTGCGCGTGGTACACGCCGAGAGCGGCGAGCTGGGCCAGGAAACGCTGACGGCGCGGGTCATCGCGCCCGGGGAGCAGGACTACGCGCGCTGTCTGCAGGAGCTTTCCGCGCTGCTGGCGCCCGGCGGCGAGGGAATCATCGCCCAGGCAATGCTGCTCGAGATCGGCTTTACCGGCGAGGGCGGCGCGCAGGTGACGCTGCGGCTGACCGGCGAGACGGCCGAATTCCCGAGGCTGCTGGTCGCCCACCGCGGCGAAAACGGCTGGGAGTGGCTCGAGAGCGAGCGGCTGACCGGCGAGGACGGCGCGGCCTACGTGACCTTCCGCGCGCAGAGCTTCTCACCCTTCGCGGTGGTGGGGGACGGCGCGAGGCTGCTGTGGCCGCAGGACAGGGCGCCTGAACCGGCGGACGCGCGGCGCGCGAGCCTGTCGGACGGGCCGGTCTTCCTGATCAGCGCGCGCCTTGACCGGCTGATTCTGCCCGCCGGGACGCGCGAAGCGCCCTCCGCGCTGCGGGCGGCTCCCCGCGCGCCGAAGGGAACGAATATCAAGACGTATGTGGAAAGCAACAACGGCACGTTCACCATCACGCTGCTCAACCCCGACAACACCGAGCCTGAAAAGGACGAACACGGAAACTACATCGTCACGGCCGGGCAGGAATACCGGCTGACGCTGGGCATCAGCGCGCCGGACGGCATCGCGCCGGGCGAGTACGAGTACGACCTGCCCGCGGGGCTGACGGTCAGCGCGGGCAGCGGCCAGTTCGTCGTAAACGGCGTGACCATCGGCACATGGAGCGTGGACGCAAACGGCCACGTCGAGCTGCACTTCAACGAAAACTCCAACAGCTACACCCACGTGACCATCAGCGCCGGCATGGGCGTGACCTTCAGCGAAAGCGAGAACCCCATCGATTTCGACGGCCAGATTACCGTCGTGGTCAACAAGCCGCCGCAGGGCGAGGGCTTCACGCTGAAGAAGAGGGCGAGCTTCATTGAGGTGGACGGCGTGAAGACGCAGATTCGCTGGACTGTGGAGGTGAAAAGCGAATCGTCGACCTCGATGGCCGGAAAGACGATCACGGACGGCATTCAGGAGAACAACACCGGAAATCATCACTACACGGAAACCGACAAGGCCGCGGGCGTTTTGATAACCGCCGCCGCGCCGGACGGAACTGAATATCAGTGGACGGTCTACGGCTCTGGCGACGGCCTGACCTGGACGGAGCGCGGCTGGCAGTACGTCTTCCCGGAGCAGGTCGTGATCAACGGGCAGACGGTCGCGCTCGGCAAGGGCTGGAACTATACCTTCGGGTACACGACCACGATCTGCGATACGGCGACGACCGGCATCGTGCCCTACAGAAACACGGTGACCTCCGGCGGCGTGCAGGAGGACGGCTACATCTCGCAGAACAAGGGCGGCATAGGCGTCGGCGTCGTGAATAAGGGCGGCCAGTTGAATGAGGACATGTTCCACTGGCGGATCGAGGCCGAACTGGGCGGCTGGTCCGGAGAAGGAAAGTATACGGAGTGGAAGCTGTACGACTGGCTGAAGATCAAGGACAGCAAGGGGAACTCGCTGCCCGACGATCTGCCGCACGTGGGCCGCGAAGAGGAGGCCGGGAAGGGAGACTTCAATTACAACCGTCCGGAAAACCTGAAGGTAACTCTCCAGCGCAACGGCGATTCGCCCATTCTCCTCAAGTCCTGCACGGAGGCGGGAGCGGACGATCTATACGCCTATCAGTTTGAGATGGGCTCCACGAAACGGGATTACAGCTGGTGGCTGAGGCTGATGATGCGCTGCCAGTGTACGGCGCAGACCTGCACGGACTGGTCAAGCAGCCGGGAAAAATGCAGGAAAGAGGTCAACGGGTGGTGTACCTGCTGGCGGGAGAGAGAGACGGTTCAGGTGGTCATCGAGTACGACACCCCGGCTCAGGTCGCGCTGGAGCGCTATGGAGGCGTGGGAAACAAGGTTCGAAACAGCGTGGAGCTGTATACCACCGGAGGCCGGGTGAGCAGCGATCTCCGCGAGGTCGTGGTTCCCGGCGCGTTCAAGAAGACGCTGAGCCAGCAGCCCGGCGCGCAGAACGAATACACGGCGGCCTACACCGTCACGGTAAACGAGGGGCATCTGGATCTGTCCGGGCAGCAAACGCTGGTGATTGAGGACCAGATGTCGGAGACGCTGGTGTACGTGCCCGGCACGCTGGCCGTGACCGCCACGGACACAGGCGGAAGCGTCCGCACGCTGAAAAACGGCGCGGATTACACGTCGGTCTATTACCCGGAGCTGCACATGCTCGCTATCACGGTAAACAACCCCGGCACGGACATGTACACGCTGACCTACGAGGCGCAGATCGTCATTCCGGAGGGAGCGACCAACGTCACCTATCATAACAAGGCGACGATCACGCTGTTCGGCAAGAACTACACCAGCGAGACGAAGCCGACGATCCTGGCGGACATTACCTTCGCGGCGAAGCGGTATCAGGTGACGGTGCAGAAGACCGACCTGCTGAGCGGAGCAGCCTTGCCCGGCGCGACCTTCGGGCTGTTCACGAAGGACGGCCAGGAGATCACCCGGGGCGAGACCGGCGCAGACGGCCGGCTGACCTTCCAGACCAACGTCACCGCGGGCGTGATTCTGAAGCAGCACACGCCCTACTACATTCAGGAGCTTTCCGCGCCGAAGGGCTACGAGCTGAGCGATAAAAAGCACTGGCTGGTGTTCTGCGACGGCGCGCAGGCCGATGAAACCTGCAAAAGCCTCGTGAACCAGTATACCGGCATGATCCGCGTGCCGGCTCAGGAGGGCGCGGAGATTCCGATCACCAACCGCTACGTAGCCTACGAGCTGCCCCAGACGGGCGGCTCGGGCATGCTCTGCTATGCAATCGGCGGACTCGCCCTGATGGCGATCAGCCTGTTGTTCGGCGGCGCGCGAAAGCGCAAGGGCGAAAGGAGGGCAGGCCGCTAGCCCTTTTCTCTGCGCCCCACCGCACCCCCGATAGAATCCCCTGCACAACCATCAGATTTAAGGAGGAAAAGACGATGAAACGGGTACTGACAATTCTGCTGGCGCTGGCTCTGACGCTGGCCATGGCCCTCCCCGCAGCGGCGGATAGCACCTACACCATCACGATCAACAACACCGCCCCGGGTCACACGTATGAGGCGTATCAGATTTTCGCGGGCGACCTGGAGATGAAGGACGGGAAAACCCTGCTCACCAATATCACCTGGGGCAGAGGCGTGACCGCGGCGGGGAAAGCTGCGCTGGGCGACGCGGCCGCGAAGGCTGAGACCCTGAAAACCGAAGCCGACGCGCAGGCGTTCGCCAAGGAGGTCGCTCCCTATCTGACCAGTCCGGCCGAGAGCACGGCGGGAACGGGCGTTTACACCATCTCCGGCCTGCAGGCTGGCTACTACCTGGTCAAGGACAAGGACAACACGCTCACGGACGCCGACGACTTCTATACCGCCTACCTGATGGAGGTGGTCGTCAACGTGACGGCAGCGCCCAAGGGCGACAAGCCGACCCTTGACAAGCAGATCAGGCACAACGAAAGCGGCGCATGGGAGGTTGTGGGCGATAACCAGATCGGCGACACCGTAGAGTTCCGCACGATCACTACCGTCCCCGACACCGCCGGCTATGAAAAGTATGACTATATCATCCACGACACCATGTCCGTGGGCCTGACCTCGAACGTGAAGGGAACCGACGACGTGACCATCAAGGTGAACGATACGGGCGATGCGCTGGACGCTTCGTACTACACCGTGAACGCAAGCGGCAATACCTTCGCCGTGAAGATCGACATCCTCAAGGCGATCAGGGACGGCAAGATGTCGAAGGGCAATGAGCTGTACACCTACTATACCGGCGTGCTGAACGCCGATGCCAAGGTGTACGACGAGGGCAAGCAGGACAATGAGGCCTACCTTGAATACAGCAACAACCCCAACGTGACGGACGACAAGGGCAAGACCCCTAAAAAGAAGGTCTACGACTGGACGTTCAAGATGGGCGTGAACAAGGTCAACGAGAGAAATGCGCCGATTACCGGCGCGAAGTTCGTGCTCTCCAGGAAGGGGACGCTCACTGTGAGCGGCCTGAACTGCGATGACCAGGGCGTGCCTGCTGTGACGGCCGATCTGATCGGCCTGGTTGCCGTGCAGGGCGGCTATCGCGTGGCCGTTCAGGGCGATACGAACGTCGTTTACGTCATCGAAGCGGGCAGCCCGGTCATCAAGGGGCTGGACGACGCGATCGACTACTACCTGTACGAGACCAAGGCGCCCGAGGGCTTCAACCTGCTGAAGGAGCCGGTCAAGTTCAAGATCACCGCGCAGTACAATGCGGATGGCTCCGCGCTGGCTGACGGCTATCCCACCGTGACGATCGGCGCGGGCGAGCCTTCCGCCGCACTGAGCACGAATGTGGTCAACAAGGCGGGCGCCGAGCTGCCCTCGACCGGCGGCGTGGGCACCACCGTGTTCTACGTGGTGGGCGGCCTGCTGGTGGCCGTGGCGGTTGTGCTGCTGGTGACCAAGAAAAAAATGTCCGCGGATAAGTAAGCGGATGCGCATGCCGAGGCCGGGGAAACTCCCGGCCCGGTATGCCCTCCCGAGGGTGGACGCGCGCCTCTCTCGGGAGGGTATATCGGATGGGCGGAGTGAAGCATGAAGAAGCATCTTTCGACGATTCTGCTGGTGGCGGTGTTCCTGCTGGGGCTGGGGATTCTTCTGTACCCATCCGTCAGCGATTACTGGAACTCGATGCACCAGACGCAGGCCATCGGCGCGTATGAGACTGCGCTGTCCGGCATGACCCAGAAGGATTACAGCGAGTACTTTGCCCAGGCTGAGGCGTACAACGCCGCGCTGGCCAGCCTGCCCTCCCCGCTGTCCGCGTATGAAGTGCTCAAGACGCTCGGCGAGGTGCCGAAGTACCGGGATGTGCTGGACGTGAACGGCACGGGCGTCATGGGCTACATTGACATCGACGAGATCGGCGTGGAGCTGCCCATCTATCACGGCACCGACCCAAGCGTGCTCAGCGTCGCGGTCGGGCATCTGGAGGGCACCAGTCTGCCGGTCGGCGGCGTGGGGACGCACTGCGTGCTGTCCGCGCACAGAGGACTGCCCAGCGCGCGGCTGTTTACCGACCTGGACCGGCTCGAGGCGGGCGACACGTTCACGCTGACCGTGCTTGACCGGCTGCTGACCTATCAGGTGGATCAGGTGCTGATCGTCAGGCCGGAGCAGGTCGAGACGCTGGACATCGACCCGAACGAGGATTACTGCACGCTGGTCACCTGCACGCCCTACGGCATCAACACCCACAGGCTGCTGGTGCGCGGGCACAGGGTGGAGAACGCCAGGGAAAAGCCGGTGGTCTACGTGCCCGCGGACATGGTGCGGATCGACCCGCTGGTGGTCACTCCGGTCGTCGCCGCGCCCATGCTGCTGGCGCTGCTCATATTCCTGCTGATTCGATACAGAAAGAGGAGTTGACGCTCATGAGGAAAAACGCTTTGCTGCGCGGCGCGTGCGTGCTGGCGCTGCTGCTGGCGCTGCTTTTTCAGGCGGCGCAGGCGCAGGGACTGAACCTGGAAAAGACCGGTTCGATCGCGCTGACCCTGAAGAAGGAGGACGGAAAGCCGGTCGCGGGCGGCGAATACTGGCTGTTTCAGGTGGGCAAGGCCGTGGCGCTCGAGGATAACCTGACCTTCAAGCTGACGGACGAGTTCCGGGCGAGCGGCGCGTCGCTTGCCGACCTGAAAAGCGCGACGCTGGCGGGCGAGCTGGCGAGGTACGCGCAGGCGAACAGCGGCCTGACCCGGCGGACGCAGAAGGCCGACGCACAGGGGCAGGCGCGCTTCGACGAGGTGGCCTGCGGACTGTATCTGGTGATGCAGAAGCCCGGAACCGAGGGCGATTATCAGCCCATGGCGGCCTTTCTGGCGAGCGTGCCGATGCGCGCGGAGGGCGGCTGGAGCTACGACCTGAGCGCGCTTCCGAAGGTCGAGCCCACGCCGCAGCCGACCACCACGCCCGGCCCGACCTCAACGCCCGGGTCGAGACTGCCGCAGACCGGGCTCAATCGCTGGCCGGTGCCGGTGATGGCGGTGAGCGGCCTGATACTCTTCGCGCTCGGCTGGGTGCTGGCGTTCACGAGGAAGAAGCATGACTAGGCGGACGGCAGGCGTGATCTGCATGTTGCTGGGCGGCGCGCTGCTGCTGGGCGCGGCGGGCCTGATGAGCCTGAACCGGCGGGAGGAAAGCCGGGCGGGCCGGGAGTCGGCGCAGGTGATGATGCGGCTGCGGCAGGAGATGGAGCAGGCGACGCTGCCCGAGGAGACGCTGCCCGAGGCGACGCTGCCCGAGGAGACGCGAATGGAGCCTGCGGCGGAGGAAACGCCGCTTCCAAGTCAGGCGGGGCGCGAAATGCCGACGCTTGAGATCGACGGGCAGACGTACATCGGATACCTGGAGCTGCCGACGCTCGGGCTGTCGCTGCCTGTGATGAGTAAGTGGAGCTATCCGAAGCTGCGCGTCGCGCCGTGCAGGTACTGGGGCAGCGCATACGACGATTCGCTGGTGATTCTGGCGCACAACTATGGCAGGCATTTCGGCAGGCTGCAAGAGCTGACGAGCGGCGATCCGGTGCAGTTTATCGACGCGGACGGCGTGATTTACCGGTATACGGTGGAGAAGCAGGAAATTCTCGAAAGGCCGGATGTTGAGGCGATGGTAGACAGCGGGTATGACCTGACGCTGTTTACCTGCACATATGGCGGCAGGCATCGCGTGACCGTTCGCCTGCGGCGCGCGCAGACGTTGGTATGAGAGGGACGCGATGCGTCCCTCTCTTTATGCGCGACGCGCGGGGCGAGCGAAGCG
>CAKUFB010000047.1 GCA_934647145.1 uncultured Clostridia bacterium | reverse complement strand
AATCGTCCCGTGCCCACCGTACACGCCGCTGGGCGCGATTGAAAGTTCGAGAGGGCTGCGGCCCTCTCGAGCTCTCCGGGGTTTTTTGACAGTCTGGCCTCCCCATGAAAGGGGAGGTGGCTGTGAAGCGGACGGAGGGGTTCATGCGCAGATTTCGGGAACTTCAATTTATGGTTCCCGAATTCGTCGCCAGGATCGGCGGAAGCAACCGGGTGCAGGCACTGCCTGCCCGACAGCAGACAAACTTCGGTGGGGGTCTGGGGGAGCGCGAAGCGATAGCGGAGCCTCCCCCAGCCAGATCGAGTCGGCAGTGCCGACATGAGTTTTCCGGGAATATCCGGAAAACCGGAGAATTCGGGAACTCCAATTTATGGTTCCCGAATTCGTCGATAGGATGCGCGGGAGCAGGTGGAACCGGGCACTACCCGGTATGAGTTTTCCGGAAATTCCGGAAAACCGAAGAAATCAGCCGCTCCAATTTATGGCGGCTGATTTCGTGTTCTGTCCGGCGGCAGCAAGTGGCAGTCGGCCCTGCCGACCGGCAGCAAGTGGGTGCAGGCTCAGCCTGCCTCAGCCTGCCGGCTTGTCCTCAGGCTTTTCATCCTTGGCCTTTTCAGGCGTCCTGGGCTTTTTGGTGGGCAGGCGGAAGCCGAAGGAGAGCACCGCGGCCAGCTGCGCCGGAACGCCCAGCAGGAAGATCAGCCACAGCCTGCGCTCCCACAGGCCGAAGAACACGGTCAGCAGCACCGACCAGATCAGCAGCGAGATGATGTAGACATTGTTTCGCGCGATGCCCCAGATGGAGTTGAGCACCAGCCACACTACCAGCGACACCGGTACGGCGCACATAAAGGCGTACCAGTAGTACACGTGCGGCTCGGTCACGCCCCAGCAGATGACAAACCCCAGCATGGCGATAAACCAGACCAGGATCACCGACAGCACGACGATAATGCGCTGATTGTGATCCATCCGGCGGGGCCTGGCCGGCTGCTCCGGGGCGGGCTGGGCAGGCTGCTCCGGCTCGGCGGCCCTTTCGGAGGCCTGCGCTTCGGTCATCAGGAAGCGGTCGACGGTTACGCCGTAGATGCCGGCCAGCTGGTGCAGGATCAGCACGTCGGGCGTGGACTCGCCGCGCTCCCACTTGGAAATGACCTTATCCGAATAGTTGATTTTTTCCGCCAGCTCGGCCTGGGTCAGGCGGTTCGCCTTGCGAAAGGCGGCCAGGTTGGCGGCGATAAGCTGCTTTAATTCGTCCATGACGCGTTCCCTCACAGGTTTTGTCTGCATGATATACAGATATATTATAGCGTAAAATCGTGTCGTGAAAAACGGTGAAATCGTCAAAAGTGTGAAAAGCATTTCCCATACCGCTTGACAGGCGCGCATGCGGCGGGTATAATCCGTAAAGATCGGTAAACTGCCCGGCGTGTCCCTTTAGGCGCGCCCGGCTTTCCAATACAGACAAAAAAAGAGGAGTGGTCACGATGCTGACTCAGGCCCCCAAGGGCACACAGGACGTGCTGCCGCAGGACAGCTACCGCTGGCAGGCGATTGAGGAAAACATGCGGCGCATCGCGTCCCTGGCGGGATACCGCGAGGTGCGCACCCCCATGTTCGAGCATACCGAGCTGTTCCAGCGCGGCGTGGGCGACACGACCGACGTGGTGCAGAAGGAGATGTATACCTTCAACGACAAGGGCGGCCGTTCCATCACCCTCAAGCCCGAGGGTACCGCCGGCGCGGCGCGCGCCTTCATCGAGGCGCATCTGTACGCCGAGGCGCTGCCCTGCAAGATGTACTACTGCTCCTGCCCCGCCTTCCGCTATGAAAAGCCCCAGGCCGGCCGCCTGCGCCAGTTCCACCAGAACGGCGTGGAGGTGTTCGGCGCGAAGGACGCGAGCGTGGACGCGGAGGTCATCTCCCTGGCCATGGACATGCTCAGAGCCAACGGCATCGGAGATCTGCGCCTGTCGATCAACTCGATCGGCTGCCCGGCCTGCCGCAGGGCCTACCACGAGAAGCTCAGGGAGTACCTGCGCCCGAGACTGGGCACGCTGTGCAAGACCTGCCAGGAGCGCTTTGAGCGCAATCCGCTGCGCATACTGGACTGCAAGGAGGACGCGGACAAGCTGACCGACGCGCCCGAGATGCTGGCCAATCTGTGCGACGACTGCCGCACGCACTTCGACAGGCTCAAGGCCTATCTCGATGCGATGGACATCGGCTATACGGTCGATCCCCGCATCGTGCGCGGCCTGGACTACTACACCAAGACCGTCTTCGAGATCATTACCGACACCGAAAACGGCCCCTTGACCGTGTGCGGCGGCGGCCGCTACGACGGGCTGGTCGAGGAGCTGGGCGGCCCGGCCACCCCCGGCATCGGCTTCGGCATGGGCGTGGAGCGCATGATGATGGTGCAGGACGCCCGGGGCTGCGCGCCCAAGGCGCCGGCGCTCTACGACGCGTTCGTCTGCACGCTGGGCGATCAGGCGCGCTATGAGGCGGCGCGGCTGGTGCGCGAGCTGCGCGAGGCCGGCATCAAGGCCGACATGGATCACGCCGCCCGCAGTCTGAAGGCGCAGTTCAAGTACGCCAACAAGGTGGGCGTGTCCCGCGTGCTGGTGCTGGCCGAGGACGAGCTCAGCCGCGGCGTGGTCAAGCTGCGCGACATGGATGCGAGCGCCGAGGAGGAAGTCCCGCGCGATGAAATCGTGTCCAGGCTGAAGCAGGCTGAGCCTGCACCCGGTTGCTGCCGCTGAGGCCAAGCGAATCTGTCGGCCATAGATTAGAGCCTCCAGATTCTCCGCGGTCGGAAGACTCGGGGGCAGTGCCCCATAACTTGCTACCGCCGGTTCTATCGACGACCATTGGCCGCCATAGATTAGAGCGGCCAAGGTCTTCGAATCCGCAGGATTCCCCGCGGATTTTCTGTCGGCATTGCCGGCAGGCAGGGCCTGCATGTACCTGTAAACCCTACCGCCTGCTTCGCAGTCACCTCCCCTTTCAGGGGAGGCTTTTTCTGTTCTGAAACAAGTTCTCCACCAGAAAATCCGCCTTGCGCATACCCGCTTTTCCCGCTTGCGCCGCATTCGGGGAGCTACATTTCTTTTACTTGGTATATTCCGCGGATCAAAGTGCTTTCCGGGTGGGGTTTGGGGAGGTGCCAGAAGGTCACGTAGCCTTTCTATCCTTCCTTTTGCTGCCACGCTGCTTAAGGCTACGCGGTAGCCAGCAAGTGCAGGCACTGCCTGCCGGCAGCAGGCGGCAGTCGGCCCTGCCGACCGCACCGGGCAGCGCCCGGCCATCAATCCGCAGGGAATCCTGCGGATTCGCAGACCTTGGCCGCTCCGATTTATGGCGGCCAATGGTCGTCGATAGGATGCGCGGCAGCAAGTGGCAGTCGGCCCTGCCGACCGGTCTCATCGAATTTTTATCTCGTGGGGCGCGCGTTTTAACCGTCGTTTATTGAGCGGGGAAAGTGAATATGCTATAATATGGCAGAAGGAATCATGGCCGCGGCGGGGCGGAAAAGTGAAGAAAGCGGCTTGCGCGGCGAGGGAGGATAAAACGTATGCTTCGGATTGAGCACCTGACGAAGACCTATGGAGAGAAGAAGGCGGTGGACGACCTGAGCCTGCACATCGCTCCGGGCGAGATTTACGGCTTTATCGGCCACAACGGCGCGGGCAAGACCACGACGCTCAAGTCTGCGGCGGGCATACTGCAGTTTGACGAGGGCGAGATCAAAATCGGCGGCAAATCGATCAAGGCCGAGCCGATCGCCTGCAAGCGGGAGACGGCCTACATTCCGGACAATCCCGACCTGTACGAGTACATGACCGGCGTGAAGTACCTGAACTTCATCGCGGATGTTTTCGGCGTGAGCGCGGAAGAACGGCAGGCGCGCATCCGGGACTACGCCGGGCGGTTCGAGCTGACCGACAGCCTGAATCAGCCCATCGCGGCCTATTCCCACGGCATGAAGCAGAAGCTGACGATCATTTCGGCCTGGCTGCACGCGCCCCGGCTGATCCTGATGGACGAACCGTTCGTGGGTCTGGATCCCAAGGCGGCGCACATCCTCAAGGGCATGATGCGCGAGCTGTGCGACCGGGGCGGCGCGATTTTCTTCTCCACGCACGTGCTGGAGGTGGCCGAGAAGCTGTGCGACAAGGTGGCCATCATCAAGGGCGGCAGGCTGATTCGCTCGGGCACCATGGAGGAGGTCAAGGGCGACGATTCCCTGGAGGACGTGTTCCTCGAACTGGAGGAAGAAGAATGCTGAAGGTACTGCTGAAAAAGCAGCTCGCGGAGATCTTCCGCAGCTACTTCTATGACGCGAAAAAGAACAGGGCGCGCTCGAAGGCGGCCACGATCGGCTATATCGCGCTCTTCGCGGCGCTCATGGTGGGCCTGCTGGGCGGGATGTTCACCTTCCTGTCGATGTCGCTGTGCGCGCCGCTGGCCGAGGCCGGGATGGACTGGCTGTACTTCGCGCTGATGAGCCTGCTGGCCGTTTTTCTGGGCGCGTTCGGCAGCGTGTTCAACACCTATTCCGGCCTGTACCTGGCCAGGGACAACGATCTGCTGCTGTCGATGCCCATTCCGGTGAACGCGATCATGACGGCCAGGCTGCTGGGCGTGTACCTGATGGGCCTGATGTACTCGGGCGTGGTGATCGTGCCGGCGGTGATCGTGTACATGGCCGCCGTGAGCTGCTCGGCGGGGGTGGTGCTCGGCTCCATACTGCTGGTCGCGCTGATTTCGATCTTCGTGCTGACGCTGTCCTGCGCGCTGGGCTGGGTGGTGGCGAAGATCAGTCTGAAGCTGAAGCACAGGAGCTTCATCACGGTGCTGGCGTCGCTGATCTTCATCGGCGCCTACTACTTCTTCTACTTCAAGGCGCAGAGCGTGATCGCCGACCTGGTGACCCACGCAGCCGTGTACGGCGAAAGGATCAAGGGCGCGGCCTACCCGGTATACCTGCTGGGCCGGGTGGCGACCGGCGACGGCGCGGCGATGGCAATCGTGTCGGCAGTGGTGCTGGCACTGTTCGCGCTGATGTGGACGCTGATTTCGCGCAGCTTCCTGCGAATTGCGACCGCCACCGGCCGCAGCGAAAGGCGCGCCTATCGCGAAAAGGCCGCGAAACGCCGGAGTGTGGACTCGGCGCTCCTGCGCAGGGAGCTCTCCCGCTTTGCCGCCAGTCCGAACTACATCCTCAACTGCGGCATGGCGCTGCTGATCTCGCCGCTGCTGGTGATCGCGGTTTTCTGGAAGGGCGCGGAGATCATCGCCCCGCTTCAGGCGCTTTTTGCCGACCGGCCGGGCGCGCTTCAGGCGCTGATCTGCGCGGCGCTGTGTACGGTCGCCTCGATGAACGACATGACCGCGCCGTCGGTGTCACTGGAGGGTCGGACGCTCTACCTGATTCAGTCGCTGCCGGTCACGCCCTGGCAGGCGCTTCGGGCCAAGGCGCGCATGCAGGTCATCCTGACCGCGCCGCCCGTGCTGCTGTGCGCGGTGTGCCTGCTGTGCGTGTTCCAGATCAGCCTGACCGAGGCGCTGCTCGTGCTGCTGGCAAGCCAGGCGTTCGTGCTGTTCTCGGCGCTGTTTGGCCTGTTCCTGGGCATGACGATGCCCAATCTGACCTGGACGAACGAAATCACCCCCATCAAGCAGAGCGCAAGCGTCATGATCGCCCTGCTGGGCGGCTGGCTCTACGCGCTGGCGCTGGGCGGCGGCTTCCTGCTGGGCGGATGGAAAATCGGCTTCACCGCCTACATGGCCTGCTTTACCGCGCTCCCGCTCGCGCTCAGCGCCGCGCTGTACGCCTGGTTCCGCAAGAGAGGCAGCGCCCGTTTTGCCGCGCTGTAGGGGAGAGGAACGGGGGAGGAACGATCGAGAGGCGGCCTTTCTGAGAAAGGCCCCTCTCGAGCTCTCCCGGAAAGCACTTTGATCCACGAGAGATAATTGGGGAAGAAATGCGGCTCCCCGAATGCGGCGTGGGGAGGGAAAAAAGGAATGCAATCGCTGCTTCCTCTCCCGGAAAGCACTATGCTCCGCGGAAACTATAAGGGAAAAGATATGCGGCTCCCCGAATGGGGCGCAGGCAAGGCGGAACCCCTCAGTCGCCTGCGGCGACAGCTCTCCTTTCAAGGGAGCCTCGACCGATGCCGAACGTGTCTCCCCTGAAAGGGGAGGTGGCCGCGAAGCGGACGGAGGGGTTCAATAACGCAGAATTCGGGAACTCCAGTGTATGGTTCCCGAATTCGTCGACAGGATGCGCGGCAGCAGGGGGGCAGGCAATGCCTGCCGGACTAACTTCGGTGGGGGTCTGGGGGAGCGTGAAGCGAAGCGGAACCTCCCCCAGCCGACCGGCAGCGCCGCCCAATAATCTGCGGAGAAGTCCGCAGATTCAGCTTGTCAAAAAAGGTTTTGACAAGCTGGTGGACGGGGAAGCAAGCTCCCCCGCCACTACCACCCTCACCAGTTTTTGCTGAAATCTAAGAGATTTCCGGGCGCAAAAACTGCAAGGAAACGATTTTTGCTCTGGAAAATGAGATTTTCCAGAGCAAAAATCGTCCCGTGCCCACCGTACACGCCGCTGGGCGCGATTGAAAGCTCGAGAGGGTTGCGACCCTCTCGAGCTCTCCGGGAGTTTTTCGACAGTCTGAATCTGCGGAGAAGTCCGCAGATTCGAAGAAATCAGCCGCTCCAATTTATGGCGGCTGATTTCGTGTTTTGTCCGGCGGCAGCAGGTGGGTGTCGGCCCTGCCGACCGGCAGCAGGTGGGTCTGGGCACTGCCCAGCGGCCCGCATTAAGGGAGGATTAAATGTGGCGGAGGGTCTTGCTTTTTGCGAAAAACGTGCTATACTGTGAATGCTGTGTGGCAAAATGCGGCAGTAAAATGAAAGGAAGGAGGCTTCGAAATGTTTAACGGATTCACTCTCAGTTTGAACCAGACATCACATTCGGAGGCTCCTTTTGCGCTCTTCTGCGCCTGCGTGTAGAAGAAGCCTTTTGAGCGCAAGCCGCCGAATGCATTGCATTCGGCGGCTGTTTTTTGCCTGCGGAAGCGGCGCTGACCTCGCCGCGCCCGTTTCTTTCCTCGTTTCCATTCGACCATCATGCAAGGAGGGAAGTCATTTGCGACAACTCAAACTGATCCGGGAGTTCATGAGGGGGAACCTGTTTCGCTATCTGGGCTCCATACTGGCCGTCATCGTCACGGTAACGGTGGGCTTTATCTCGCCGCTCGTGCTGGAGGAAACTATTGACGGCGTGATCGGCCAGAAGCGGCCGCTGCAAATACCGGGCGCGCTGGGCGCGTGGGTGGAGCAGCTGGGCGGCCGCGATTTCCTGATTCGAAACCTGTGGATTATGGCGCTGGCGATCCTGGCGCTAAGCCTGATCAGCTGCCTGTTCGGGTACCTGCGCGGGCGCTGGTCGGCCGAGGCGAGCGAGTCGATTGCCGAGAACATGCGCAACCGGCTGTACCGCCACCTGCAGACCCTGAGCTACGACTACCACGTCAAGGCGGAGACCGGCGATCTGATTCAGCGCTGCACCTCCGACGTGGAGACCATCCGGCGCTTTCTCTCCAGCCAGGTGGTCGAGCTGTTCCGCTCGGTGCTGATGCTGGTGATCGCGCTGGTGATCATGCTGTCGATGAACGTGAAGATGACGCTGGTGAGCATGATTCTGGTGCCGCCGCTGTTCGCGTTCGCCTGGCTGTTTTTCAAGTGGGTTCGCCGCTGGTTCAAGGAATCGGACGAGGCCGAGGGACGCATGTCCGCGGTGCTGCAGGAGAACCTGACCGGCGTGCGCGTGGTGCGCGCGTTCGGCCGGGAGCAGTACGAGGTGGAGAAGTTCACCAGGGTCAATAACGAGCTGCACCGCAAGTCGAAAAAGCTGTGCGACCTGCTGGCCGTGTACTGGAGCGGCTCGGACTGCCTGTCGATGATTCAGACCGGCGTCACGCTGGCCTTCGGCGTGTACCTGGCCGCGAAGGGCGAGATGCTGGTGGGCGAGATGACCGTCTACGTCAGCTATATCTCGATGCTGCTGTGGCCGATTCGCCAGATGGGCCGAATCCTGTCGGACATGGGCAAGTCGATGGTCTCCTTCGACCGCATCCAGGAGATCCTGGCGCAGAAGCCCGAGACCGACGACCCGGACGCGATCGACGCGCCCATCGACCGGGACATCGAGTTTCGGCACGTGGGCTTTGAGTACGAGGCGAAGAACCCCGTGCTGCGCGACGTGAGCTTCACCGTCAAGGCCGGCCAGACCGTGGCCATACTGGGCGCGACCGGCTCGGGCAAGTCGACGCTTGTGCACCTGCTGCTGCGCCTGTACGACGTGAAGCGGGGCGACATACTGATCGGCGGCGTGAGCATTTCGAAGATCCGCAAGCAGTGGCTTCGCTCGCGCATTGGCCTGATTCTGCAGGAGCCCTTCCTGTACAGCCGCACCGTGCGCGGCAACGTGGGCATCGTCAAGCCCGACGCGACCGACGAGGAGATCTTCGAGGTGACGCGCACCGCCTCGGCGCACGAGTTCATCGAGTCCTTCGAGAGGGGCTACGACACCGTGGTGGGCGAGCGCGGCGTGACGCTCTCGGGCGGCCAGAAGCAGCGCGTGGCCATCGCGCGCACCCTGCTCAAGGACAACGACGTGCTGATCTTCGACGACTCGCTCTCCGCCGTGGACACCGAAACCGACAAGGCCATCCGCCTGGCGCTCAAGGAAAAGCGCAAAGGCATGACTACCTTCATCATCTCTCACCGCCTGACCACCCTGGCCGAGGCCGACTTCATCGTGGTGCTCGAGGAAGGCCGCGTGGCCCAGACCGGCACCCATGAGCAGCTGATTCACCAGGACGGCCTGTACAGGCGCATCTACCAGATCCAGAGCGACCTGGAGGACGAGCTGAACGGCGAAGCGGTGTAATATCTTCATACGAAAGGAGGAAACAACCTTGCAGTATCAAGAGGAACAGGACTATACCAAAAAATTTGACGCCTCGCTGTGGGTGCGCCTGGTACACTACGCCAAGCCGTTTTACAGGCACCTGCTGGGCATCATGATCACCATGCTGGCCTGCGCCGGCTTCGACGTGATCTTTCCGCTGCTGACCCGCGAGGCGATCGACACCTTCGTCGAGGCGGGCACGACCAGCGGCCTGGGGCTGTTTTTCGTCAAGTACGGCGCGGTGCTGCTGATGCAGGTAGCCTGCATCTTCACCTTCTGCACGCTCTCGGGGCATGTGGAGGTGGGTCTGTGCCGCCTGATCCGCGAAAAGGGCTTCAAGCGGCTTCAGGAGCTGCCCTTCTCGTTCTACGACAAGACCCCCGTGGGCTACATGATCGCCCGCATGACCAGCGACACCCAGCGCCTGGGCGACACGGTGGGCTGGGGCCTGATCGACCTGATGTGGGCGTTCGGCTACGTCGTGATGTCGCTCGTGGTCATGTTCAGGCTGAACTGGAAGCTCACGCTGGTGGTCATCACCGTCATGCCGGTGTTCGCCGTGCTGGCGGTCTACTTCCAGAAGCGCATCCTGGCCAGCTACCGCGTGGTGCGCAAGACCAACTCCAAGATCACCGGCGCCTTCAACGAGGGCATCATGGGCGCCAAGACCACCAAGACGCTGGTGCGCGAGCAGGGCAACTACGACGAGTTCGTGCAGCTGACCCACACCATGCGCAACGAATCGGTGCGCGCGGCGGTGCTCAGCGCGCTGTTCATGCCCATCGTGACCGGCCTGGGCGCGCTGGCCTCGGCCTACGCCCTGTGGCGCGGCGGCTACAACGTGTTCACCGGCGCGATGAGCTTCGGCACGCTGACCGCCTTCATCAGCTATACCACCCAGATGTTCGAGCCCATCGCCTCGCTGGCGCGCATCTTTGCCGACCTTCAGTCCTCTCAGGCGGCCGCCGAGCGCGTCATGACCCTGATCGAGACCGAGCCGGAGATCTACGACACCGATGAGATCAAGGCGGTCTACGGCGATTCCTTCCACCCCAAAAAGGAAAACTGGCCGAAGATCCGCGGCGAGATCGACTTCAAGGACGTGTCCTTCCGGTATACCGGCGGCGAGAAGGTGCTCAGGCACTTTAACCTGCATGTGAACGCCGGCGAGACCGTCGCCCTGGTCGGCGAGACCGGCAGCGGCAAGTCCACCATCGTCAACCTGATCTGCCGCTTCTACGAGCCGACCGAGGGCGAAATCCTGATCGACGGCGTGAACTACAAAGAGCGCAGTCAGCTGTGGCTGCAGTCCCACCTGGGCTACGTGCTGCAGCAGCCGCACCTGTTCTCCGGCACCATCCGCGAGAACATCCGCTACGGCCGGCTGGACGCGACCGACGAGGAGGTCGAGCAGGTGGCGCGCCTGGTGGACGCGGAGGAGTTCATCCTCAAGTTCGAGAAGGGCTACGACACCGACGTGGGCGAGGGCGGCAACCGCCTGTCCATCGGCCAGAAGCAGCTGATCTCCTTTGCGCGGGCGCTGCTGGCCGACCCGGCCATCTTCGTGCTGGACGAGGCCACCTCCTCGGTCGATACCGAGACCGAGCAGAAGATCCACAACGCCATCCAGACCGTGCTCAAGGGCCGCACCAGCTTCATCATCGCGCACCGCCTGTCCACCGTGCGCCACGCCGACAAGATCCTGGTGATCCAGCGCGGCGAAATCACCGAGGCGGGCAACCACCGCGAGCTCATCCGCAAAAAGGGCTACTATTACAACCTCTACGCCAACCAGTTCCGCGAGGAGCGCGAGGCCGCCGTGCTGGGCCGCCCCGCGGGCGAGGAGGCGTAAGCCGAATTACTCTGCACAGAACACAAAAGCAGTCCTCGACCGTCGGGCCGGGGGCTGCTTTTACAGGCAGGGTAAGTGTGAAAGTCGAAACGGTGGGAGGGCGTTAGTCCTCGGAGGGCTGAGATTGGGAGAGGCGCTTGCGGCGGAGGCTCTCGACGGCGGAACGGCGATGACCTTCACGCTTGCACTCGTCGGAGCAGTAACGCATCTTTCCCTCGGGGAGGGGGTTGCCGCAGATGATGCAGGCGGGAAGAGGATAAGCGGTATAACCCTTGGAAGCAGTTGAGGTAGAAGGCCATTCAGTAAGTCCAAGGCGCGAGAGGACGGCTTTTTCAATAAAAACATTAAGAGATTCGCCACGATCATTCGCAGCAGCACGAATATAGTCTGCGTTTCCTTTTGAAACGCGAAATGGAATACGATCGTATACTTTCTTTTCATATTCATGATGAGAAGAATTATATGCCATGGGAAATCCTTTCTCCCGGTCTTTTGCCTGGCCGGGAAGGCTGGTGGTTACTTGGTCAGCGCGTCGATGATCTGACGGGCGTCGCCGGTGGTGAGGATGGTGTAAGCGCCATTGTACGCGAGACGGGAAAAGGAATCGCGCAGATAGTCGGCCTCGGACTTGCCGGACTTGGCAACAGCATCAGTAAACTGCTCAATGTAGACGGTGTGCAGCTCGCTGAGCATCTTGATGACGTCCTTGAGCTTGTTCTCATTATCTGCGAGGTGAAATGCTGGCGGACGCTGTGCTTCGCCCTACTCCCTCACCCCAAAAACCCGGCCAGCACGCGGTTGACCAGCGCGCCGTCGGCCTTGCCCTTGACGCGGGGCATG
This sequence comes from uncultured Clostridia bacterium, assembly GCA_934647145.1. Lineage (GTDB taxonomy): Bacteria > Bacillota > Clostridia > Christensenellales > Aristaeellaceae > CAKUFI01. The sequence goes on along the minus strand of CAKUFB010000047.1, from coordinate 1,782 downwards.
AGGGTCTTCATGATTTTGCCCTTGTCCCTGGCGGTCGGCGCGTCGAGGGACAGCTCGGCGAGCACCTCGCTCACGACCTTACGCACCTCGTCCTCGTCCATGAGGCGGGGCGCGAACTCGGCGTAGACCGCCATGCGCAGTTTGCACTCGTCGATGAGCTGGGTGCGGTCGGCGGGCAGGGTGTCGAGGGTCTCCTGCGCGGCCTTGATTTCCTTGTAGACGACGGCGTTTTCCTCCTCCTCGGTCAGGTCGGCGCGCTTGTCGATAAACTTCGCCTTGAGCGCGGAGAGCAGCAGGGACAGCGCCTCCTTGCGCGGCCTGTCGCCCGCCTTGAGCGCCTCCATCATCGCCTTGCGAACCTCGTCAATTTTGGACATGTGAATCCCTCCTCATCTTGTCGTTTGTCAGTCGGGCAGGCCGAATAGCCTGCACCCGTTTTCCCAGGCGGCCAGTGCGAGCGCGTCCTCGTCCATCCCGCGCAGCCCGGCGACGCGGCGGGCGGTGTAGGCGACGAAGGCGGGCTCGTTTCGCCTGCCGCGCATGGGCGTCGGGGCCATGTACGGGCAGTCGGTCTCCACCATCAGCCGGTCGAGCGGCGTCTTTTCGGCCACCTCCCAGAGCTTGGGCGCGTTTTTGAAGGTGACCGCGCCGGTGAAGGAGATGTACAGCCCCATCCTCAGGTAGGTCTTGGCGCTCTCCCAGCTGCCGGTGTAGCAGTGCATCACGCCCGCAGGCAGCCGTCCGGCTCGTTCCCGCGCGGTCAGGATGTCGGTCGCGTCGCCGTGCGCCTCGCGGATGTGCAGGATCACCGGCTTGCCCAGCGTCCAGGCCAGCTCCAGCTGCCGGTCGAACACCTCCCGCTGCACCTCGCGCGGGCTGGTTTCGTAGTAGTAATCCAGGCCGATCTCGCCCAGCGCCGCCACGCGTTCCGCGCTCATCCACTCGATCAGCTTCTTTTCTACCTCCGGGGCGTACATCGAGGCGTCCTGCGGGTGTACGCCCGCCGCCGCCCAGAACATCGGATTCTCCGCCGCCAGGCGCAGGCAGGGCTCCGGGTCGCGCGCCGCGTCGCCCACCAGCAGCGCCCGCTCGACGCCGGCCGCCCGCATCCGCTCGATGACCTGCGCCCGATCCTCGTCAAAGCGCTCGTCGCACAGGTGACAGTGCGTGTCAAACAGTTTCATGATAAGCCTCCTCGTTTCGCTTACCAATATTATACCGCGTCGCGCCCGTTCGCGCAAGCCCGGCAGGCCGGGCAGGCAGTGCCTGCATCCACTTGCTGCCGGCAGGCTGAGCCTGCACCCGGTTGCTGCCGCCGGATAGAACACGAAACCAGCCGCCATACATTGAAACGGCTGATTTCTTCGCCGGGCGGTGCCCGGAGCCACTTGCTGCCGCCGAGGCCACACGAATCTGTCGGCCACAAATCAGAGCCTCCAGATTCTTCGTGGTCGGAAAACTCGGGGTTAGCGCCCCACAACTCGCTGCCGCGGGTTCTATCGACGAATTCGGGAAGCATAAATTGGACTTCCCGAATTCTGCGAATCCGCAAAGGTTCTTTGCGGATTGATGGTCGGCGCTGCCGGTCGGCAGGGCCGACTGCCACCTGCTGCCGGCAGGCTGAGCCTGCACCCGGTTGCTGCCGCCGGATAGAACACGAAATCAGCCGCCATACATTGAAGCGGCTGATTTCTTTGAATCTGCGGGCTTCTCCGCAGATTATTGGGCGGCGCTGCCGCCTCGGCTGGGGGAGGTTCCGCTTCGCTTCACGCTCCCCCCTGT
>CAKUFB010000046.1 GCA_934647145.1 uncultured Clostridia bacterium | reverse complement strand
CTTCCTTGCGGCTCCTTTGGAGCCGTGGGTGGGGTGCGGGGAGGCGCGCGCCGTTCAGGCCGCCCTCCCCGGCGAACCGTTGCGCGGCGGCAAATCCGCCGCGCAACGGCGTACCCCCGTCCGAAGGGGCGCCATGAGGATCACTTTACTCCCCTTGCCCTCCGCGTTCCCGACCGCCGGCCTCGAAGCTGAAGCAATCAGCGCACAGGCCGTTATCCACATGGGCACAGGTCGGGCAAAGAGGCTTCCCGCAGCCGCGGCAGGGCGTCATGCTTCGACTGTCGCAGACCTCCTGACAGCAGGCGCATTCCATCATGGACATAAAAACACCTCCGAGTGATTCGCTCTATTCAGCGTAACCGCGCGGAGGTTTTTTATGCGCAAAAGTGTCCTCGTGCCCCAAAAACCGGGCAGCTCCTTGTCCGTCAGATTCTGTCGCTGAGGGCGCAGAGCGTCTCAAGAGGCACGGCCTCGCCGCGAACCCTGCTGTCCAGGCCGCAGGACTCGATCAGCCCGATCGCGCGCTCACGGCTCATGCCGAACAGGGCGCACAGGTTGTTGGCGAGTGTCTTTCGGCGCATGAAGAAGGCCGCGCGGATCAGCTCGAGCAGCTTCTTTTCGTCCTGTGCCTGAACCGGCTTGCGCTCGTAGAGGCTGATGCGCATGAGCAGACTGCTGACGTGCGGGCGAGGCGTGAACCACTCGCTGGGCACGTCCATGAGCGCCTCGCACTCGCCGAAGTACTGCACGGTGGCCGACAGCGCGCACCAGTTTTTGCTGCCCATGGACGCGTCCATGCGCTCGGCGGCCTCCTTCTGCACCAGCACGGTGATGGAGGCCGGCTTGTTTTGGGCGCGCAGCAGGTGCAGGATCATGTCCGAGGTGATGTAGTAGGGCAGGTTGGCGACCACTCGATAGCTTTCCCCGCCAAACAGCTCGCCGGGATTCAGCCTGAGCGCGTCGGCGAACACCAGACGCGCCCCCTCCTGACCGGCGAGCATTTCCTCGAGCACCGGCCGAAGCGACTGATCCAGCTCCACAGCGGTGACGCGCGCGCCCTTTTCGAGCAGGCAGCGGGTCATCACGCCCGCGCCGGGGCCGATCTCCAGCAGCTGCTCGCCCGGCTGCACCGCCGCGCAGTCAACCAGCCGGCGCACGTACTGCTCGTCCAGCAGGAAGTTCTGCCCCAGCGAGTGGGAAAAGTGAAATCCGTATTTTTCCAGCAGCATACCGGCCTGCAGGCCGATGGATATGTCCTGATTGCTCATGTTTCCTCCTCTTTTCGGCAGGCTTCCTCCGCCCTTCTGGTCATCTGCGCCGACAGATGGCGCGCGGCCCGTTTGATTTTCAGGATACACTCGTCCAGGTGCCCGCCCTCGAAGCGCTCGTTGGGCATGCTCGCGCCCATGGCGGCGATCAGCGCGCCCTTTTCAAACACCGGGCAGCTGAGCGCGGAAATCGTGCCGTCCCGCACGCGCGGGGCCAGGCACACGCCGTCCACGCGGATTTTCTCCAGCTCGGCCTCAAGCCCTTCCCGGGTGTTCACGCCTTCCCAGCGCGTATCTCCCGGCAGGCCGTACTTCTCCAGGATCAGCGACAGCTCGCCGTCGGTCATATAGGCCAGGAACACCCGTCCCGAGGCCGACTGATACAGCATGCCGGGCAGCGTCTTGACCCGGGAGACGCGCTCGGGACGGTAGTTGACCGTGTAGGGCACGTACAGCCGGTCGCCGCTCATGGTGCTGATGCTGACCCCGTCCCCCAGTTCGCGGCACAGCCGGGCCATGTAGGGCGCGGCCAGCTCAATGAGCCGGTGGTGGTACAGGCGGCGGGTGGTGTTGACGTGCATCTGCGGGCCCATGATGTAGCCTTCCCGCCGGGACACCTTTTCCAGGTAGTTCTCCTCGCACAGCGTCTCGACCAGGTGCGCGCAGGTGGCGACGTTCAGGTCCACGCCCTGCGCGATGCGCCCCAGCGACACCGGCCGCTCGTCCTGCTGCGCCACGAAGGTCAGTATGCTCAGCGCCTTCTGCACCGATTTGATCATGACAAGCCCTCTTTTTTCCGTTCGAACAGAATCCCATTTTACATCCCTATTGTACCATATTCGCGGCGCGCGCGCAAGCGGGACGCGCTTGCAAGACGGCGAATCGCGTGCTATAATAACTGCAGGGAGGGGAGGGAAATCCATGAAAAACGACGGAACGAACTGCCTGTGGTACAGGGAGAAGGCGCGCTCCTGGAACGAGGCGCTGCCCCTTGGCAACGGGCGCATCGGCGCGATGGTGTTCGGCGGCGCGCTGTGCGAGCGCGTGGGCCTGAACGAGGACACGCTGTGGTCGGGTCGGCCGGGTTACTGCCAGACGCCCGGGGCGCGGGAGGCCTATGAAGAGGCGCAGAGACTGGCGCTCGAGCGCAAATATCCCGAGGCGCAGAGGGTGCTCGAGGAGCGCTTTACCGGCCTGTGGTCGCAGGTGTACCTGCCGCTGGGCGACCTGCTCGTGACCATGCGCCACGGCGAGGACGTGACCGACTATCGCCGCGCGCTGTCGCTGGATACCGGCGTACACGAGGTGCGCTACCGCGCGGGCGGCGTGGCCTTCCGCCGGGAGACCTTCGTCAGCCAGCCCGATCAGGTGCTGGTCATGCGGCTTTGCGCCGATCTGCCGGGGAGCGTGTCGTTCGAGATGAGCCTGTCGCCCGCCCTGCGCGCGGCGGTGCGCACCGGGCAGGACTATCAGTCGATCGAGGGCAACTGCCCGACCTATGTCTGGGGCTACGCGGTCGACCGGGACTTCGACAAGTCGCTCAAGTACGGCAAGAACGACGCCGAGCGGGGAATCGGCTACCTGGCGATGGCGCGCGTGCTGTGCCAGGGCGGCAAGGTCACCCAGCGCGGCGGGCGCATCGAGGTCGAGGGCGCGGACAGCGCGACCATCCTCCTCGCGGTGCGCACCAGCTTTGCCGGCTGGGATAAGCACCCGGTCATGGAAGGAAAGGAGTACATCAGACCCTGCCTTCATGACCTGGAGCAGGCGGCGGGCAGGCGCTATGATGAGCTGCTCGCCAGGCATCTGGCCGACCATGGGGCGCTCTACGACCGCGTATCGCTCGATCTGGGCGGGGGCGAGGAGAAGCTGCTGCCCACCGACGAGCGCCTCTACCGCCACGAGGACGGCAGGGACGACCCGGCGCTCTACGCGCTTTTGTTCAACTACGGCCGGTACCTGACCATTGCCGCCAGCCGCGAGGGCACTCAGCCTTCGACCCTTCAGGGGCTGTGGAACGACCTGGTCTTCCCGCCCTGGAACAGCAACTACACCGTCAACATCAACACCGAGATGAACTACTGGCCGACCGACCGGGTGAACCTGAGCGAGTGCTTCGAGCCGATGGAGCGCCTGCTGCGCGAGCTGGCCGAGAGCGGCGAACGCACCGCCCGCGAGTACTACGGCGCGCCCGGCTTCGTCTGCCACCACAACACCGATCTTTGGCGCATGACCACCCCGGTGGGCGCGCACAGGAAGGGCAGCGCGGTGTTCGCCTTCTGGCCGATGGCGGGCGGCTGGCTGAGCAGGCACCTGTGGGAGCACTATGAATTCACCCGGGACGAGACGTTCCTGCGCCAGGTCGCCTGCCCGATCCTCAAAAAGGCGGCCGCGTTTTACAAGGCGCTGCTGGTCGAGGACAGGGACGGCACGCTGGTATTCGCGCCGGCCACCTCGCCCGAAAACCACTTCCTGATCGAGGGCGAGCAGTGCGCCGTCGCGGCCAGCACGACCATGACCATGGCCATCATCCGCGAATGCTTCGAGAACGTGCTCAGGGCCGAGCGCGCGCTGGGCGAGGAGGAAGAGGTCGAGTATCAGGCGCTCCTTCGCCGCCTGAAGCCCTGTCAGGTGGGCAGCGAGGGCCAGCTGCTGGAGTGGAGCGAGGAGCTGCCCGAGGCCGAGCCGCACCACCGGCACGTGTCGCACCTGTACGGATTGCACCCGGCGCATCAGATCACGCCCGAGGAAACGCCCGAGCTGGCCGAGGCCTGCAGGCGCACGCTGGAGCGGCGCGGCGACGACGGCACCGGCTGGAGCCTGGGCTGGAAGGTCAATATGTGGGCTCGCCTGCACGACGGCGACCGGGCGCTCAAGCTGATCGACCGGCAGCTGATCACCGTCGAGGGGCGCAACCCCAGCGGCTTTACGCTCAAAGGCGAGCTGAGCTTCACGCACGGCGGCAGCTACCTCAACCTGCTCGACGCGCACCCGCCCTTCCAGATCGACGGCAACTTCGGCGTGTGCTCGGGTATCGCGGAAATGCTGCTGCAGACCGCGCCCGACGGAAGCCTCCTGATCCTGCCCGCGCTGCCCGCCAAGTGGAAAAACGGCAGCGTCCGCGGCCTGCGCGCCCGCAGCGGCCAGACCGTGGACATCACCTGGAGAGACGGCCAGGCGGTCGAGGTGCGCGCGCGCTGACTCGCGCGGGCAGGGAAAACCGCCGCAAGCTCCATTGCAGACCCGCAATGGGGCTTCCTGTATAAGAAGAGCCAGCGTCGCTGCCGGAGAACCACCCGCCACGCGGGTGTCAGACTGTCGAAAAAACCCCGGAGAGCTCGAGAGGGTCGCAACCCTCTCGACCGGGCAGTGCCCGGCTCCATTTGCTGCCGCCGGACAGAACACGAAACCAGCCGCCATAAATTGGAGCGGCTGGTTTCTCCGGTTTTCCGGAAATCTCTTAGATTTCAGCAAAAACTGGTGAGGGTGGCAGGGAGGCTGAAAACCCTTTGGGTTTTCAGGTTTCGCCCTTGGCGAAACTGCCGACGGCTCAAATCGTAGATTTGAGGCGCGGCACCTGGCCGGGGAGCCTGCTTCCCCGTCCACCAGCTTGTCAAAACCTTTTTTGACAAGCTGCCACCCGCCATGCGGGTGTGGAGCAAAAGGCTATCCGCAAAATCACCTTTCGATGTACAATAGCTGTTCTGGCCTATTGCACAAAGAAAGGTGAAACGCATGGCAAATGCTTACTTCGTCGCTTCGATCAGCTGGTCGACCGGCGCGATGGCCAGATCCACACGTCCCTGCGTGGTGACGGTGAAGGTGACCATCGTATCGTTGAGAACGAAGCGCGGATGCGGGTCGATGTGGTAAATGCTGGGGCAATCGGGCGTCCAGCCGTTGACGACGGGGTTGCGCGTGACGAGGTAGACGAGCTTGTCCGTTTCGGCGTTGTAGAAGCGGACGAACGATTCGCAGCCGCGCCACCAGCTCAGGCCCATGCACGGGTTAGAGCCGTCGATGATGAAATACTTCTGGTCCTTCGTCGCGTGGCCGTGCCAGGTGCCGTTGCCGCCTTCGATTGGAATATGGCAGATGAGCTCCTGCTCGCCGCTGTCCAGCCAATCGCGGACGATGTTATGGTTGGCGCAGAAGAAAAAGCTCTTGCCGTCAGCAGCCCACCATTCATGCGTGGCAAAGTTGTGATACGGTTTCATCATGGTATGGGTGCCGTCACGGCGGATAATCTGCAGGCGCGGGTATACGCCGTCGATCAGCGCGGGCAGCACGTAATCGCCGACCTTTGGATCATAGCTGACCTCATGCGCAACCATGCAGGTGTCTCCATCGACGGGGTTGATCTGCGCATGGTTATACGGAATGCCCGGCTCGGTGCGATACCACTCGTGGTACTCGCCCGTCACCACGTCGAACGTACCGATGCTGCTGCCGAAGGCTGTCTGCAGGTCGGAGAGAATTTCACGGCGATCCGGCGTGAAGGAGAGGTGCGTGCCGGCGGAACGCGTGCCGGCCTTGCGGGCGAATTCCGGCAAGCGCGCGATGCGCTGCGGCTTGTCGTCCGGATGCGGCGTGCGCATGAAGATGCCTTCGCTGCAGCCCCAGTAGACGCTGCCCGTCAGCGGATCGACCATCCAGCCGCTGCCGGCGACCTCGGGATAATGATGTACTTCATCCGTGAGGAAATCAATTACGCCGAGCGTATGGCCGGCGGCCGGGGGATAAGCGCAATAGAACCACAGATAGCGCCCGTCATCGGACCAGCCGGAATTGACGAAGTAGAAGCCCTGCTGAATGGGGGCGAGATGCGTGCTGAGCACGGCGTACTTCATTCCGCTTTCAGCATCCACGTGCGTGGTAAAATGCCGGGAAGTAAAGGGCGTGTACATTGTTCTCTCTCCTTTGCTGATCGGGGGGCTTCAGCGCGAAGCCCCCGCAGATTCGTTTTATTGCTTATTCAGCCAGCGCGTCGCGCTTGGCAAGGGCGGCTTCGAGGTCGGAAAGACGCCAGGCGATGATATCTTCCGCGCCGAGGCCCTTCGCATCCGCAACCATCTGTTCCCAGATCGTGTCGAAGGCTTCGTCGGTTTCGGAATAGACCATCTGCCAGCTGGCGGCGACGATTACGTCGCGAATCGCGTCGTTGGTCAGCTTCATCATGTCGTCCGGAAGTGTGGCGAAGGTATGAACATCCTGCAGCGGGCTGGTGCGATAGTAGCGGTTCTCCGCATCAAGCCAGTCGACCCAGGTGTCGTAGCCGACGGTTTCATGCCATTTGAGGTATGTCGGAGCAGTCATGTTCAGCGCCTGGAATTCTTTCCAGCCGTTCATGTTGACGGGAAGGAAATTGCCATCCTTATCAGTATAGCTGGTCTTTTCGCCATAGTAGGTAATCCAGGCCGTGTTCCAGAGCAGGTATTCAGAGCCGTCGGAGAAGACAAAGGGGGTATTGTTTTTGATGCATTCGATTTTCTTCTCGGTCAGGTAAACGTGGCCGTCATCGGCCAGATACCACTGTTCGCCTTCGGGGCCGGCACGGAAAACGAGATAATCATCGGGGCTTGCCAGCATATCGAGGAACCTCAGGCAGCCCTCCAGCTTGGCGGTCTTGGCGTTGATGCCAATGCCGACAGCGCCGTAGGTGCTCACGTCCGGATAGAAGACGCGGGTATCGTCCAGCATGTACTGATAATACTGCTGACGCCAGCCGGGGTTGGTGCCGGAGGGAACCATGACGTTGCCTCCGTCCACCTTCGCCTTCTGGGTGGGCCGGTCGAGGTTGATGGAATCGGGATCCATCAGGCCTTCGCGATAAAGCGTGTTGTACCACTTGAGGATTTCGTGATACTTGCTGTCGCTGTCGAGGATGGACTTATAGGTGCCTTCGATCATGTTCGTTTCGAGCATGTAGGGCAGGTTGAATACGTCGTAGCCGCACCACACATAGGGCATCTGCGCGTTGCCCCAGTAGGTGGTATCCGAACCGGAATTGAGCACGGTGCCATAGTTCTTGCTCTGGTTCGTGCCGGTCGGATTGCCGGAGGGATACTTTTCGAGCATCTGCTTCATCACGGGGATCAGCTCCCAGATATCGTGGAACTCGGGGCAGCCGATGCCTTCGTAGAATTCCCAGTTCAGGCGCAGCGCGTTGCGCTCGGTTTCGTCGCCGGAACCGTCAGCCGTGCCAACGCTGAGAGGCAGGAACCACAGCTCGCCCGTGCCGGCGCTCTTATACTGGCGCACGTAGTTCAGCGCGACAGGCAGATTCTCCTTCGCCTGGACATTGGGCATCTGGTCGAGGTAGCCTTCGAGGTTGAGCAGCATGCCGGAATTGATCATGGTTTCGTAGATATTACCGTTCACGTACATGATATCCGGCAGGTCGCCGCTGGCGAGGATGGCGTTGGTCTTATCGTCGGAATAAGCCCAGACTTCGATTTCGAGGCCGTAGTGTTCGGCGACGTAATCGCCCATCCAGCCGCTCAGCTTGCCGCTGGTCAGGTTGCCGTTCTGCGGATAGAGGGTGATGGTGGTGAGCTTCTGCTCTTCAGCCTGGACGAAGCCGGCTGCGCAGAGCAGCATCACCAGTGCGAGAACCAGTCCCAGGATTCGATTGATGGTCTTCATGTTGTTTCCTCCCTATGTTTTTTTCTATCTCGTGGCGCCTTGCGCCATGAAATCAACCCTTCACCGCGCCGATCATAATGCCCTTGACGTAGTATTTCTGAATAAAGGGATACACCAGAATGATCGGGATGAGCACGATCGCCGTCAGCGTCATGCGGATGCCGCTGGGCGAAATGGACATGTTCTGCGATTCGGGCAGGTCAATCTGCGCCGAAGCGGAGATAACCTGATTGAGCAGCTCGTAGAGCTGAAACTGCAGCGTGTAAAGCCGCGGGTTCGTCACGTTCAGCTTGGTGGTGAAGAAATCGTTCCAGTGATTGACGGCAATGAACAGCGCGATCGTCGCGATGATGGGCTTTTGCAGCGGCAGCACGATGGAGGCGAGCCGCCGCAGATATCCCGCGCCATCGAGGTAGGCCGATTCCTCCAGCTCCGCCGGCATCGCCTCAATCGAGGTTTTGACGAGAATCATGTTGTAGGTGGAAATCAGGCCGGGGATGATGTAAATCCAAAAGGTGTTGAGCAGGCCGAGCATCTTGTTGTTTAGGTAACCCGGAATGAGGCCCGCGGAGAAATACATCGTCACGACGATCAGCCGGTACCAGAACTTGCGGCCCCACATGTTTTCTTTCGTGAAGAAATACGCCATATAGGACGTGCAAAGCACGCTCAAAACCGTACCGACAACCGTTCGCAGCACGCTGATTTTCGCCGAATTGAGCAGGTTCTCGACCTTCAGCACCTTGGCGTAGTTGGTCAGCTGAAAGCCTTTGGGGTAGAGCGTCACCTGTCCCAGATCGACAAGATGCGAATCGCTGACTGTGGCGATGAGCAGATAATAAAACGGATACGCGCACAGCAGCAGCACGAAGGTGAAAACGACATAGGCAATGGCGTAGAAGATTTTGTCTTCGCGCGACGCGGTGATTCTGCTTTTCTTTACGCTGATTTCAGCCATCTTTTCTCCCTCCGATCAGAACACGCTCGTGCCGCGAACCTTCTTCGAGGCAGTGTTTGCCATTGTAAACAGCACCAGCGCGACGACGGATTTCATAATGCCGACGGCAACGCCGAAGGAAATCTGTCCGCTGCCAATGCCGAGGTTGTAGGTATACAGGTCGAGCACCTCGATATACTGCTTGTTCAGCGCGTTGCCGAAGGCCATGTATTGGTCGATGCCCGTGTTGAGGAAATTGCCGATGCTGATGATGAGCAGCACGAAGAAGGTCGGGATCAGGTTGGGCAGCGTGATATGCCAGATGCGCTGCATCCGCCCCGCGCCGTCGACCATCGCGGCTTCGTACAGGCTCGGATCGATGCCCGCCAGGGCGGAGAAGTAAATGATCGCGTTCCAGCCGGTGGACTTCCAGGTCTGCAAAAGCACCTGCGTGAGCCAGACGTGCCTGTTGCTGGTGAGGATATTGACGCGCGAGGCCGAGCCCGCGTTTTGCAGGAGCGTGTTGATCAGGCCGTTCGAGCCGCACAGCGCCGTCGCCAGCGAAAACATGATCACCCAGCTGATGAAGTTGGGCAGCGTGGTAACGACCTGCACCAGCTTCTGATAACGCCTGGCCGGGATTTCGCTGAGAAAAACGGCGAACAGCATCGGCAGCGGCGAGAAGAGATAGCCGAGCAGATGAATGCCGAAGGTATTGCGCAGGACGCGGAAAAGGTTATTGCGCATGATGGGGTTGGTGAAAAGCAGCGTAAAGTGATCGAACCCCACAAATTTGCACTGCGCCAGCTTCATGCCCGGCTTATACTGGAAGAACGCGAAGCTCCAGCCCCAAAGAGGAATATACCGGAAGAGGATAACAAACAGGATGCCGGGCAGCACGTACAGGAACAGCCTGAACGAATCGGCCTTCGCGCCGCGCCGTCGGGAAAGATCCCGCGTTGGGGCAGGATTGCGCACGTTACTTCACTCCTTTGCGTTGCTTCGATAAAAATAGTATAACGGATTCAGGGGATGAATGTAAATGAAAAAAATTACGGTTTGTATCAAAAATTACTGTATTTTTCAAAACCGCTCTTCGCGGCGTTGACATTTTGATAAAAAATTGATACACTTAATCCGGTCAAAAAGAGAGAAGGAGGCGAAGCCCGTGTTCACTGTGCTGCTTGCGGACGACGAAACGAGCGTGCTGGAAACGCTGAAGAGCCGCATTTCCTGGCAGGAACTCGGCGTCGGGACGGTGCTGACGGCCGGAAACGGCGAAGAGGCGCTCATACTGGCCAGACAGCGGCCGATTTCGCTGGTCGTGGCAGACATCCGCATGCCGGCAATGGACGGGCTTACGCTGATTCGCCATATCCGCAGGTTCAGTCCGGATACGCACTGCATCGTGCTGAGCGCGTATAACGAGTTCGAGTACGCCCGCGAGGCCATTTCCCTGGGCGTGGAGAATTATCTGCTCAAACCGCTGGGAATGGAGGAGCTGGAGCAGACCATCAAGCGCGCGTTGGAAAACATTTATTCCAACCGCAGTGAGCAATGGCTGACCTATAGCAATACCCTCCTGCGCTGGACGACCGGTGCAATTTCGGCGGATGAGCTGGCAGACCGCGCAACGCATCTGGGGATAAATCTGTACCTGCCAGAATATGCGTCTATCTGCATACAGCGGTGGGGGGCGGTTTCACTGGCCTCGTTCCTTGAAAAATGCCAGCGTGAATTCAGGTCGGAGTACACGCTTTACCATTGCCGGGATGATCAGGGGCATTCCCTGATGATTCTGGGCGGAAGGATGATTGACCTGCCCGACATTGCGCAGCGGCTGAACGCGCTTGCGCGCGAAACGGGGATCGCCGAAAAGGTGCGGATTGCGCTCGGTTCCGTCATCAGCGACGCGGAGGAGCTGGCGGAAAGCTATCAATGCGCGATGAACTCACTGGAAATGAATGCGGCGTGTACGGAGAAGCCTGTGCTTGCACAGGAGGAAAAGATGGATGCACCCGGCGGGACGGTGTATGAAGACGTGCTGCTGCTTTTGCACGTGCGCGGGGAGGCCTCCGTGAGGGAGGAGATTGGGCGGTATGCGCAGAAAGCGGCCTGTGAAGACCGTACTGAAGCGCTGCTTTTTTTCATGAAAGCCTGTACGCGCGCGCTGCTGACAGAATACCCGGCACAGGCGGCGCGCCTGCAAAGCAGCGTATTCGACCATCGCGAACGGTTGGAGCGCGTAAGGCGGACGGAGGGAATCCGCGAGGCGCTGGAGCAATTGCTGCTCATTACCAGACAGGCGTCCGACCAGGCTTTTACAGCGCTTGACCCCGTCGTTCATCTGGCAATGGAGTACATCCGCAGTACGTATGCGGCGGGCATTTCCATTCGTGAGTTTTGCGGACAGCGCAGCATGAACCCGGCGTATCTGGGGCACCTGTTCAAGCGGGAAACCGGCGTATTCTTTAACGAGTATCTTGCCCGCGTGCGGATCGTTCACGCCTCACGGCTGCTGCGCGATCCGGAGCTGCGGATTTACGATATCGCCACGCGCGTGGGCTTTTCCTCTACAAGCTATTTCGTAAAAAGCTTCAAGGCACAGACGGGGATGTCCCCGGCGAAATATCGAATCACACAGTACCATCTTCCCATAACCGAACTGTGACGGGGGCGTACAATGAAATTCGGCAACAACAGAATGCTGCGTATTGTGCTGGTGGTTTATATCGTCATCCTGATTATGGCCTGCACGCTGACGTGCGGTTTTTATTATCAAAACAGGAAAAACGCGCATATCGCTTCGATGAACAATACGCTGATTTATTTGGGCGCGGAGTATAAAAACCTCACGGAAAACTTCTGGAGGTATTACCTGCCGGTCTTTACGGAAAAGGAAAAGAGCTATACCGTGCTCGATTCCTATTTTTCCGCTCCGGACAGCCATGTGCTCAGCCCCATGGAAAAGCAGCAGCTGATGCTCGTCCTGTCGCGTTTGACGGTTCAGGCAGACGCGATCCGCTGGGTGGCGCTCTACGCGCCGGGGCGCAGCGTGAATTACATTTACTATGTCGGCACGGGACGGCTGGAGGAGCTGACGGAAGGCTTTCCTTTTCATGAGGAATTGCATGAGCCGGGCGCGCACATGAAGGTTTATGGCAGCAAACCCGTGTGGCTGTTGGATCGTACGGAGCAGACCTTCGCCATCGCCGGCGGCGCGCCCTCGGCAAAGTCAGGCGGGCGGCTGCTGTTCGGCTTCGACACGCAATCATTTGACGACATTATCAGGCAAAACGAAACGGTGTTCGAATCCCTGACGTATCTGATCGTCGAAAACGACAGCATCGTTTATTATAACGGAACGGCCGGAGATGAGGTAATCTCCGGAACCCGGAAAATCAACACGGTGACGCTGGAAAACGGAAAGCGCATGTTCATCCAGCCGCTGGCCGAATCTCCGCGGCGGTCGGTTTGCTATTTTATGGTGGAGAAAAGCGAGCTTTTCAAGATTTCCTGCGCCGGCATCGGCAGTTTGATTGCTTTGCTGATGGTGTTCGTGCTGGTTACAATCGTGCTTTTCGTGCTCATTATCGAACTGGTCAACAGAGAGGTTGCCGTCATCAGCGGCGGTCTGGAACGAATTGGCGAAAACCATCTGGATTATCGCTTTGATTTCAATTTTCGCAACGACGGATTCAACGATATCGCGTTGGCGATTAACAAAATGACGGAACGTCTGCAGCGAACGGTGGAGCAGTCGTATCAGTTTGAACTCAAGCAGCGAGATCATGAAATGGCAGAACTGATGGCGAAGTTCAATCCTCATTTCCTGTATAATACGCTGGAGCTTTTCCGTTCACGCTGCGAGCGCAACGGCGACGACGATACCGCCGAGCTGATCCAGCATATGGCGACGATTTTTCGCAGCCTGATCGGCTCGCGGCATATTATTTCCATACATGAAGAGCTCGCCTTCAGCCAGCATTATCTGAAGCTGTTTCGCGCGCGTTACGGCGACAGGATGAAAATTGTTTATGATTTTCCAACGGAGATATTGGATTGCCTGATTATTCGCAATGTGCTCCAGCCGCTGATTGAGAACTATTTTGAACATGGGTTCAACGCTCAGCGAACCGACAACTATCTGCACCTGAGGGGCGAAATCGCTGCGGATAACACCATTCGCATCACCGTAGAAGATAACGGCTACGGCATCAAAGACGAGGCGCTGAAACGGCTGCAGGAACACATTGCGTCCCCGGAAACGCACGAGGACGAGAGCTACGGCCTGAAAAACCTCAACCAACGAATTCGGCTTTATTATGGCGATGGGTACGGCGTCTCCGTTTCCCGCAACGAGGCGAACGGAATGACGGTTACCATGCTGGTAGCCTATTCAAAATAGCCGGCTCTTCTGGCTTCGTGTATTCTCATGCCATACAGATAACCTCCTGCTGCGCTTCTTATCGCACAGCAGGAGGCCTCTTTTGCTCTTTATATACCGGCCTGCGGAGGTCTGCACGCCTGAAAAGAAAGTACAGCGGTTCAAAAAAACAGTTCGCCAATATGGGTAGGGTGCATTTCTTGATAAATCTCTGATTTCGACCCCGAAAAGTGAAGATGTGTAGGCTGAAAAGAGCCGGAGAGCGGAAACTGTCAGC